>DMLG01000078.1 GCA_003453455.1 Clostridiales bacterium | reverse complement strand
CGATACGGCCAAAACCGTTAATTGCGACTTTAACTGCCATGTTAAATTCCTCCAATACAAAAAATATAAAACAGGAAAGATTTTTCCTTGTCAAGATATATTTTACAACAAAACATCAAATTATACAAGGCTATTTTGTTATTTTTTTGTCATTTTTTTAAAATTTGCCCATTTTGCCGAAAAAATCCTTTAAAAGGCAGGTGAAATTATAAATTGTGATAAAATGCCGCCCTCTAAATAAAAGAGGGCGGCAGGTGTTTTTTTGTTATCTCATACCTTGCGAACGCTCATATTCCAAAAGGAAGTTGACATTATATTTTTCTATTTCATTTAAGTTCATTTTTGCCGATGGATTGGGGTTATACCATGCTTGCGAATTAAAGTAGCTCTTATACGGCTCATCTTTAAATACATAGCCCTTCCTTGCATAAATCTCGTTTCGGATAAGCCCTGTATCGAATTTTGAAAGTCCATTTACATCGCTTTCGGTAAGATACTCGGTATCGCTTGGGAAAAGGTAGTTGTTTCGGGTTATATTACGCACAGGTGCGCTTTTTGCAGGCTCTTCCTTAGGAGCTTGCGGCTCTTCTGCCGGCTGTTGCTCTTCGACGGGAGGTTCTTCCGCAGGTGCCTCTTCGACAGGGGCTTCTTGTTCGGGCTCTTCGGGCAGTTCTTCTGCAATCTCCTCTGTCACAACAGGCGGAGTAGCTTCATCTGTGGTTACAGGGGTGCTGTCAGGGCGTAAAAGTAATCCCACTGCCAGAATGATTACTGCAATAATTACCGCCGAAATCAGGACAATTACCCAATTAGGTGATTTTTTCTTGGTGTCTGACCTTTTTTTAGCAAGCTTTTCTTCTCTCTTTTTTGCCGCTAATGCCGTTTTCTCTTCTTTTGCCTTTTGTGCGGCGTCCTTCGCCGCTTTCTTCTCAGCATCCTTTGCTGCTTTTGCCTCTTCTTTTGCGTGCTCTTTCGCAAGCTCTTCGCTTGCTTTTATACGCGCTTTTTCCTTTTTTTCTTCGGAAAGCTTTTGTTTCCTTTCCGCCTTTTGGCGTTTTTCTTCCTTTTCCTTACTTAGTTTTTCATATTCGCGCCGCATACGCCTGTCCTTTTCGCGGATTTCCTTTGCGGAAAGATGACGCTTTTCCTCCTCCATCATTACTTTGAGGAGAATGGGCGCGCCGCATTTCGGACATTTTTTCTGCTCGGCGCTAACTTGCGCGCCGCATTTTCTGCATTTTAAATTTATCATTTGATTTTCCATACTGTTTCCTCCTGAAATCGAAAACAACTCACTATGATTATAGCATAATATTGCTGCCGGAACAGTGAAAAATGAGAAATGTTACCAAAATGTAAAATCAACATAAAATAAGTGAAATATTGCATACAGAATAGTACAAAAAATGATTAAAAGTACCAAAAAAGAATAAAAAATTCGTTTAAAAATGCGACAAATACGGCATTTACAGAATGAAAAAAATATGGTATAATAGTAATATGATAGAAATTTTAAGGGGTGAGATGGGAAGATGTTTAAAATAGGCGACAAGGTTTTTTATCCTATGTATGGCGCAGGAACTATCTGCGGAATAGAGGAGCGGAAAATCCTTGGCGAAAAAAAGACGTATTTTACAATGAAGATGCCTCTGGATGATGCTGTGGCAATGATTCCCACCGACACCTGTGAAAGCATAGGCGTGCGATACATAATTTCTGAAAAAGAAGCATCAAAGGCTCTTTCTGCATTTAAGTCAGAAGAAGTTTCAGAAGACGAAAACTGGAATAAAAGACATCGCGATAATATGGATAAATTGCGTACAGGCGATATTTATCAGCTTATCGGAGTGGTTAAAGGACTTATGTTGCGCGATAAGAAAAAGGGACTTTCCACAAGTGAAAGAAAAATGCTTGGAGTTGCAAAGCAAATGTTTATAAGCGAAATAGTTTTGACAGGCTCTGCAAACCAAAATGATGTTGAAAGCATTTTGGACGACACAATCGCACAAATGCTATAACAAACTGTCTTATTCTTGAAAGAGTAAGGCAGTTTTTCAAAAGAGGAAGGTGGTAGATTATGGTTAGTGTGGTAATTGTTGCCGCAGGGCAAGGACGGAGAATGGGCGCCGGTATGAACAAGGTGTATCTTCCGCTTTGCGGCAGAACGGTTATTGAAACGACCTTGGCACCTTTTTGCAACAGTGACAAAATCGACGAAATTATAGTTGTTACCGATGATGTGGAAAAATGCAAAAGCGTTGTTTGCGGTATTCCAAAGGTAAAAGCCATAGTTTTGGGCGGGGCTACCCGTCAGCAATCGGTCAGAAACGGACTTTCTGCCGCAAGCGGCGAGTTTGTCGCAATACATGACGGCGCACGCGCGCTGATAACGGAAAATGAGATAGAAAAAGTAATTGACGCAGGAAAAAAGTACGGCGCAGCAACGCTTGGGGTAAGGTGCAAGGATACCATAAAGCGAATTGACAGCGATGGGTTTATAGAAAAGACTGAAAACAGAGATTTTTTGTACCAGGTACAAACACCACAGGTGTTTAAAAGGCTTGAAATAATAAAAATGCACGAGATGGCACATAGCGATTTTACCGACGACTGCTCTGTTTTGGAAAGCTTTGGAAAAAGAATAAAAATGGTAGAGGGAAGCTATGAAAATATTAAAATTACCACTCCCGAGGACATAGAAGTAGCAGAAAAAATACTGGAAAAGAGGCATATGGTATGATACGCGTAGGTTACGGATACGATGTTCATAAATTGACTGAGGAAAGAGAACTTTTCCTCTGCGGTGAAAAGATTGAATATGAAAAGGGTCTTTTGGGACATTCTGACGCGGATGTGGCACTGCATGCGCTTTGCGATGCGCTTTTGGGCGCGGCGGCGCTTGGGGATATAGGTAAGCATTTCCCCGATACTGACGAAAAGTATAAAGGGATATCAAGCATCACATTGCTTCAAGAGGTTATGCGCCTTATAAGAGAAAAGGGGTATAATGCGGTAAATGCAGACATCACTATAATGGCGCAAAAGCCGAAGCTGGCGCCGTATATTGAAAAAATGCGTGCAAATGTTGCAGAGGCGATGGAAACAGAGTTGGAATTTATAAGCATTAAGGCAACAACCACCGAGGGACTTGGCTTTGAGGGGCGGAAAGAAGGAATTTCCGCATCAGCTGTGGTATTGATTGAAAAATAAAAACTGCTCCGAAAACGGAGCAGTTTTTATTATGTAAAAAGTTACTGATAAAGATTTTTACTTCTGTTCGTTTAGCTTTTCCAAAAGTTTTTCTATACGCTGTGCAGGAACTAAGAGGTTGCTTATGGTCTGGTCGTGATTTAATGTATCTATAAGCAGGGAAATGTATTTTGACATATCAACTTCACAAAACCATTCCTTTTCAAAGAGTTCAGGCATACGGTAAATCAGATTTGTCGTAAACACCTTTGTTATCTCGCCGTCTTCAAATGCCTTATCAAATTTTTCAAGTCCGTTGCAGAAAAGTCCGAAAGCTGTGAACACAAATACGCGTTTTGCGCCCTGTTCTTTAAGCATTTTTGCTATATCTAAAACAGATTCCCCGCTTGAAATCATATCGTCGATTATCATAACATCCTTGCCGGTGACGCTTCTGCCTAAGTATTCGTGTGCCTCAATTGGGTTTTTTCCGTCAACGACAATGGAATAATTTCTTCTCTTATAATACATACCGAGGTCAAGACCGAGGACTGATGAATAGTACATCGCACGCTTCATTCCGCCCTCATCGGGAGAAATGACTATCGTTTTTTCCTTATCAAAGGAGATATCGGGAACTTGCCGTGAAAGAGCCTTAATCATCTGGTAAGTTGTCTGCACATCATCAAAGCCGGAAAGCGGAATTGCGTTCTGCACCCTTGCGTCGTGTGCGTCAAAAGTGACAATGTTTGAAACGCCCATATTTACAAGCTCTTGCAGTGCCATTGCGCAGTCAAGCGACTCTCTTGCGGTGCGGCGATGCTGTCTTCCCTCGTAAAGCATAGGCATAAAAACAGTGATTCTGCGCGCCTTTCCTGAAATTGCGGCGATTATGCGCTTTAAATCCTGATAATGGTCGTCAGGACTCATACGGTTTTCAACGCCGTACATTTTATAAGTAATTCCGTGATTGAACATATCGCAAATGATGTAAACATCATGTCCGCGGACAGTTTCATCAATAATGCACTTTGCCTCTCCCGAGCCAAATCGCGGACAATGGATATGTGTTATATAAGTTTCCTTATTTTCGTATCCTTCCCTGAACTTGCGCAAATACCAGTCAATCTTGGCAGTTATCTCCTCACAGCCGCGCATACTTATTACACTCAGCTGGGCAAATGTTGAGCTGTTGGAATTTTCCTCCATAATGTACCTCCTGTAACCCGAAAACAATATTAACCACACACTTATTTTAACATAATACGACATGCTTTTCAATAGAGGTTTTTGCATATCGGCAAACTTTACAAAATTATTTTTTATAAGGCGGATTATTTATACATCTTTTGCACACCTGCGCGTATAAGCAGCTGTATTACGGCAAAAAGTATCACAATTTCAATGGGGAGCATAATAATATTCTTTATTATTCTGCCCGAAAGATAAACCCAGAATGCCTTTTTATATAGTATGGAAATCCAAAGTGAATTAAGTCCCATATTAAAAAACACAGTAACAAGGAACTTTGATATAACGATATTTAAAAAGAGGGATTTTCCGTTCCTCCTATACAGAAAAAGGCCATAGACAAGCCCCGAAAGCATTGTGGTTAAGGTAAAGCCGGGAAAATATGCGCCTGTCGGGAACAACAAAAATCCGACGATATCGCAAAGCATACCTGTAAAAAACGCCGCTGCGCCGCCGAAAAGCCAGCCGCATACAGCAAGCGGGATAAAGGTAAATGTTATGCGAAGCTGCGGAGAAAGCGGGATTTGAAGCGTATAAAGCGCCGCATAAAGGGCGATTAAAAGCGCCATTGCACATAAAACTCTGACATTTTTAAGATTTGAAATTTTGAAATTTTTGAACATAAAAAACACCTCCCAAAATAGTCCGCAAAACCCAGAGGTGTTCAAAAAAGCCTCTTATCAGGCAGCGGGATGCGAACACCCAGCCGCAAGCAAAAGCTTTTCGTCTGCGTGACAACTCCCCGTTCACACAGCACTTTACGCAAGGCGTTCTACTCTGCAATTTAATGTGCATTATACACCCTTTTTTTACATAATGCAAGGTTTTTTTAAAAATTTATCTTCTTGACATCAGAGCGGGAATATACTATAATTATTCTGTAATCTGGCGATGGATTAAAAAAGGAGAAAATGTATGACAAAAATTGTTGGTGTAAGATTTAAGCCGGTAGGAAAAATATATCATTTTAACCCGGCAGGTCTTAATATAAATAAAAATGATTATGTAGTCGTGGAAACCGCACGGGGTATTGAGCTTGGAAAGGTCGTTGTTGCGGAAAAGGAAATAAGCGAAGAGCAAATAACGAAGCCTTTAAAGGATGTTATCCGCATCGCTACCGAAGAGGATTTAAAGACTGCCGAGGAAAACAAGCAAAAGGAAAAAGAAGCCTTTGATATATGCCTCGAAAAGATAAAAAAGCACGGACTTGAAATGAAGCTTATTGAGGTTGAATATACTTTTGATGGGAGTAAAATTCTTTTTTACTTCTCAGCAGACGGAAGGATTGATTTCCGCGAATTGGTAAAGGACCTTGCAACTGTCTTCCACACAAGGATTGAACTTAGGCAGATAGGCATACGCGATGAATCAAAAACTCTTGGTGCAGTCGGTGTGTGTGGAAGGGAGCTTTGCTGTGCAAAGTTTTTGGACGAATTTGAATCGGTTTCAATAAAAATGGCAAAGGAACAGGGACTTTCTTTAAACCCAACAAAAATATCAGGCACTTGCGGCAGGCTTATGTGCTGTTTGAAATACGAGCAAAACACCTATGAGGAGCTTTTAAAGATTACCCCAAGACAGGGAGCTCTTGTCAAGACGCCTGACGGACAGGGGATTGTCGAATATGTCGAAATTTTGAAGGGCAAAGTGAAAGTGCGTATTGAAGAAAAAAGCGAAACCGCGCTTTCTGAGTATGATGTAAAGGACATAAAAATCCTAAAAAAGGCAAAAAATGACAATAAATCTGAAAAAAATGATGAAGAAATATTAAAAACACTTGAAGATTGAAAAAGTGTGTGTTATAATAACTACAATGAAATAAGGAGGTGTTACAAATGGCTTATAAAATCAGTGATGCTTGTATAAGCTGTGGCGCATGTGCAGCGGAATGTCCCGTAGGTGCAATTTCCGAAGGTGACGGAAAGTACGTTATTGATGCGGATACATGTATAGAATGCGGTGCTTGCGCAGGTGTCTGTCCCGTAGGTGCACCCGAGCAGGAGTAATCATTAGATACTGCCCCAAAAGGGCAGTATTTTTTGACTTACAAAAATCGTAAGACAAAAATTTATAAAAAGAAAATATATTTTTCAAAATATGACAAAATCCGTCATATTTTTTTATATGAAATACATTTTCTTGTCGAAAGAAGAGAGTTGTTGCGGTCAAATAGGCTGGATTTTATCCTCTTTTAGGCTTATAATCGTATTACGAGATACGAGGAGGCAAGAAAGTGAAGAGAAAATTTTTTGATGAAATTACGGTCGAAATAAAGGAAGACGAACCCCGTCAAATGAAGCTTACATACTATATGCTGATTGATAGCGTGAGAGAGGAATACTGCGATTTGAAGCTTTACGGAGTGGAAATAGACAAGGAGGATGTTTTTTCGGGCGGCGTTTGTGAAAACGAGAGTAAAATCATAAAAAACCTGTTTTTCAGACTCAGCGAGGCGGAGGCGTTTCTTACAAAGCTCGTGAATGCAAGAGTTACGCCGATGGGACTGATGTCCGCCGTTTCGGAGCATATAGGCGAAAGAATAAAACAGCTTACTTATGAAGGGTGACCAAAAGGAGCCCTTTATTTTTTTACAATATGGCAAAAATTCACAAAAATTACAATTTTAGCAATTTACCACTTTACAAAGATAAAGCGGTATGCTATAATGTGTCATACAAAATCGATTTGCAAGAAAGGGAGAATAAAAATGAAAAAATTTTTAGCATTGATGTTAGCCGGTATCATGTGTATGGGAGTTACCTCCTGCGGAAAGAAAGCAGAAGTTGAAACGGACGCTGCGCAGTCAGACCTTGCATATGTTCAGGAAAAGGGAACTCTTGTTGTAGGAGTTACAGAGTATGAGCCGATGGACTATATGGAAAACGGCGAATGGACGGGATTTGATGCAGAATTTGCGGAAGAGGTTGCAAAGCTTTTAGGCGTTGATGTTGAGTTTGTAGAGATAGACTGGGATAATAAATTCTTAGAGCTTGACTCAAAATCAATCGACTGTATCTGGAATGGTATGACAATTACCGATGAAGTAAATCTTAACACAAACTGTTCTGTTCCTTATGCAAAAAATGAGCAGGTTGTCGTTATGAAGAAGGATGCTGTTGAAAACTACAAAGATAACGATTCTATGAAGGATATTAAATTTGCGGTAGAGTCAGGCAGTGCAGCGGAAGCAGCAGCAGAGGAGCTCGGATTTGATGTGGTTGCTGTTAAAGCACAGTCCGACGCACTTATGGAAGTAGAGTCAGGAAGTACAGATGCTTGTATCATAGATATTACGATGGCAGACTCTATGACAGGTGAAGGAACAAGCTACGGGGATCTTGCAAAGGGACTTTCCTTAACAAAGGAAGAATACGGAATAGGCTTCCGCAAGGGTTCTGATTTGAAAGACGCAGTAGATGGCTACATAAAGACGCTAAAAGATAATGGCAAATTAGGCGAGCTTTCGGAAAAATACGGAGTTGCACTCGCTGACTAATACTATTTAAACACAGCAGGATGCAGGGGTTTTTATAAATTCTTGCATCCTATTTGCGAAGAGGATTACCTTTTATGAATTCATTTATAAATACATTTTTGCCAATAACAAGGGATTTGCTGACGGGCTTTCAAACGACTGTAAAACTTTTTGCGCTGACCTTGTTATTTTCGCTGCCTTTAGGGCTTTTAATAAGCTTTGGTTCAATGAGCAAGTTTTCGCCTTTGCGATTGCTTATCCGCACCTTTGTATGGATAATTCGGGGAACGCCGCTTATGTTGCAGCTTATAGTTATTTATTATGGACCCGGGCTGATTTTTGACTTGCCGCTGATGGATAGATTTTTAGCGGCGCTTGTTGCTTTTGT
>DMLG01000114.1 GCA_003453455.1 Clostridiales bacterium | reverse complement strand
TGGGAAGATGTCAGGCAGGCTTTTGCTCTCCGAAGACTGTTGAGATACTTGCCAGGGAACTTGGAGTAGACGAGGCGGAGATTACAAAGAATAACAAAGGCTCCGAGTTCATCGTAGGAAAGATCAAGGAATTGTAGAATTTGCATAAAGCTGCTTTGGAAAGATAGGCAGCCGTATTACTGATAACCTGAATAAATGGGGTAAAAATATGGACAAAGATTTAGTAATAATCGGAGGCGGACCCGCGGGACTTGCCGCCGCTATAGCCGCTAAAGAAGCGGGCGTAAGCGATCTTCTTATACTTGAGAGGGACAATAAACTCGGAGGTATTTTAAATCAGTGTATTCACAACGGCTTCGGGCTTCATAAATTTGGTGAGGAACTGACAGGTCCTGAATATGCCGCAAGATATGAAAAGATGGTTTTTGAGCGCAAAATTCCGTATAAATTAGGTACAATGGTGCTTGATATAACAGAGGATAAGGTCATAACCGCAACAAATACCGAGGACGGAATATTTCAAATCAAGGCAAAGGCAATAATCCTTGCTATGGGCTGCCGCGAAAGACCAAGGGGTGCATTAAACATCGCAGGAACACGCCCGGCAGGGATTTACACAGCTGGAACGGCACAGAAATTTGTAAATATTAAGGGCTATATGCCGGGGAAAAATGTCGTAATTTTAGGCTCAGGCGATATTGGGCTTATTATGGCGCGCAGAATGACATTAGAGGGAGCTAAGGTGCACGCGGTTTGTGAGCTTATGCCATATTCCGGAGGTCTTGCAAGAAACATTGAGCAATGTCTTAACGATTTTAATATACCACTTAAATTAAGCCATACAGTAACCAAAATTCACGGAAAGGAAAGGCTTGAAGGTGTAACCATTGCAAAGGTTGACGAAAACAGAAAACCCATAACGGAAACGGCAGAATATATTCCCTGCGACACACTTTTATTATCAGTCGGATTGATACCGGAAAATGAACTTTCAAAAACTGCAAAAATAGAGCTTTCAAAGGTTACAAGCGGTGCAGTTGTTGACCAGAACAGGCAAACAAATATAAGCGGAATATTTGCCTGCGGAAATGTACTTCATGTGCATGATTTGGTTGATTTTGTCTCAGATGAGGCAGAAATTGCAGGAAAAAGCGCCTCAGAGTATATAAATGGAAGTATAAAAAATGGCGTTAATATACCCATAAAGACTGACGGAAAGGTGCGTTACAGCGTACCGCAGGTTATAACTGAGGAAAAGGATATTACTGTTTATTTCAGGGTGTCCGATGTGTTCTATAATGTTAAAGTAAATGTGAAAAATGAAAAGGGCGAGGTTGTATTCACGAAACGGCGCCCTAAGGTTGCGCCCGGCGAGATGGAGAGTATAACCTTAAAAAAGGAACAAATAAGCGGCTCAAAAAAACTGTTTATGGAATTGGAGATGGTAAAATGAAAAGAAATCTTACCTGTATAGTATGCCCTATGGGTTGCAGTATTGATGTTGAAATAGAAAATGGGGAAGTAAAAGAAATAAGCGGAAACACTTGTAAAAGAGGTGCAGAATATGCAAAAAACGAGTGTATAAGCCCTGTCAGAACTATTACATCAACGGTAAGGTGCGCTGACGGCTCGGTAATTCCCGTAAAAACCGACAAGCCAATTCCAAAGGACAAAATCTTTGAGTGCATGAAAATTATAAATAATACCGCCCCCGACTTGCCAATTTCAGCAGGTGATGTTATAATCAAAGATGTATTTGGAAGTAACATCATAGCAACAGGAGGAAAATAAAATGGTAATCGCCGCAGTAAGAACCCAAGAAGATTTTGAAAAAGCTGTAAAATCCGATGTCAGGATTATTTTCGACTTAGCACCTGATATTGCAAACATATCGGAACGTATCGAAAAAGCACATAGTTTTGGAAAGAATCTTTTCGTACATATTGACCTTGCATCAGGCATAGGCAGAGACAAAAGCGGAATTGAATTTTTGAAAAAGCTGGGACTTGACGGGATCATAAGCACAAAAGCGTCTATGATAAAGCTTGTAAAAGATGCAGGATTAAAAGCAGTACAACGGTTTTTTATCATTGATTCAAAATCTGTATCGGCAACTGTTGAGGGCATAAAAAGCTCAAAAGCCGATATGATTGAGATTATGCCGGGGATTGTTGTAAGGGTTATAGAGCGGCTGAAATCGGAAATTGATGTCCCGATTATAGCAGGTGGCCTCATTGAAACTGCGGAAGATGTAAAATCAGCCGAAACGAGCGGGGCGTTTGCAGTATCTACGGGCAAAAAGGATTTGTGGAACTGAGGTGATCGTTAATGAATATGACGTCAAAAAATGAGATAAAAGAACAAATACTTTCAAAAAAAGGTTTTTTCTGTGATATGGACGGTGTCATTTACCACGGAAGTAAGCTATTGGACGGTGTTATAGATTTTGTAAAGTGGATGAATGATAACGATAAAAAGTTTGTGTTTTTGACAAACAGTCCCGAAAAAACTCCTCACGAACTCAGTATGAAATTGGAAAGAATGGGACTTTCGATATCAGCCGATCACTTTTTCACAAGCGCAATGGCTACTGCTGATTTTTTGAGCAGTCAGACACCGGGGTGCACGGCATATGTTATAGGGGAGGCAGCACTCTCAAAAGCATTATACGACCAAAAAATATATATGAATGATGTTAATCCTGATTATGTAATATTAGGAGAAACCAGGACATATTGTTTTGAAAAAATAGAAAAGGCAATAGAACTTGTAAATAAGGGTGCAAAGCTTATTGGTGCAAACCCTGACACGATAGGGATAACAACCGATGGAATAATGCCTGCAACGGGCTCTTTAATTGCCCCTATAGAGATTGCAACAGGCAAAAAAGCGTATTTTGTGGGTAAGCCTAATCCGCTTATGTTAAGACGAGGACTTAAGAAAATAGGCTGTCACAGTGATGAAATCGCATTTATAGGGGATAGAATGGATACGGATATAATTGCAGGAATAGAGTCAAATATTGATACTGTTCTCGTTCTTTCGGGAGTGACAACCAAGGAAAGCATAAATGATTTTCCATACAGATCCAAGTATATAATAAATGGAATAGCAGATTTAGTAAAGGTGTAAAATTATGGATTTAAAAGACAAAAAACTATTTCTTTTGGATATGGACGGGACGATATATCTTGGCAATACCATTTTTGACGGAACGCTTGATTTTCTTGATTATGTAAAGAAAATCGGCGGCAGATATATGTTCTTAACTAACAATTCATCTAAAAGTGTCAATAAATATGTGGAAAAGCTTGAAAAACTCGGAATTTCTGCGACCCCAAATGATTTTTTTACATCGACAGATGCAACTATTATGTACTTAAACTGCAAAAATTTCAAGAAGATTTATGCTTTTGGAACAAAATCATTTAAAGAACAGCTTTCAAATGCAGGATTTAACATAACCGATAAACTTGAAGAAGGCATTGACTGCCTTTTGATTGGCTTTGATACAGAGCTTACATTCCAGAAGCTCGAAGATGCCTGCAAAATACTGAATAATGACATTGAATATATAGCTACAAATCCTGATTGGGTGTGTCCGACTGAATATGGATATGTGCCTGATTGCGGTTCTGTCTGCGAAATGATATATAATGCGACTAAAAAGCGTCCTAAATTTATCGGTAAACCTGAACCTGACATGATAAACTATGCCATCGAAAAAAGCGGATTTACCAAAGAGGAGGCAGTAATTATCGGCGACAGGCTTTATACCGATATTGCAAGTGGAATAAACGCATCAATATCAACAGTTTTTGTTTTGTCGGGAGAAGGCACGCTTGAAGATGTTGAGAAAATGAACATAAAACCAGAGTACATTTATGAAAACATAAAAGAGTTATATAATGATTTATGTGAATAGAAGGGCGTTATCTATAAAAAGAATATTATATGTTTTAATGGCATTTTCGCAGTTTATGGGAACGATGCCGTTTTTCTTATGTCAAAATAATTTTGCTTTTCTGGGAAGAACGGTATATATTATTGATAAATGTTTACATTTTATATTATTGTTTTTTGTGCACAAGCTGTGTTATAATATGATTGGTAAAGCTTATTATAGAGTAAAGAGATTTATTATTTGATGCATTAATATGGTGATTTGTATGGATTATTTTGAAATATATGAAAAATGGTTAAAAAATGCCGACAAAGAAACGGTGGATGAAATCAAAAGTATTGATGCAAATGAAATAGAGGACAGATTTTACAAAGATCTTGAATTCGGTACAGGTGGCCTTAGAGGACTTATGGGAGCCGGAAGCAACCGAATGAACAAATACACGGTAAGAAGAGCAACTCAAGGATTAGCTGATGAATTATCAGAAGGCGAAAAAGGAGAAAGCAGCGTCGTAATAGCATACGATTCAAGGAATAATTCAAAAGAATTTGCGACAGAAGCATACAAGGTACTTTGCGGAAACGGTATTAAAGCATATTTGTTTGATTCTTTAAGACCAACGCCTGAATTGTCTTTTGCGGTAAGGTACTTAAATTGCAAAAGAGGAATTGTTATTACAGCAAGCCATAACCCTAAAGAATACAATGGATATAAGGTTTATGGCGAAGACGGCGGTCAAATTTTGCCGGAAAAGGCTGAAAGAATAACAGAACATATAAATAAACTCGATATGTTTAGCGATATAAAAATTGATAACAAGCCGAGCATCAGATTCGTAGGGACAGAAATTGATGACGCATATATCAGCGCTGTTAAGCAACAAGCAATTCTCGTTGATGTTCCGGAAGGGTTTAAGGTGATATATACTCCTTTGCATGGCTCCGGAAATAAACCTGTTACAAGAATATTAAAGGAAATAGGCGTAAATAATTTGTTTATAGTTCCGGAGCAGGAAGCACCTGACGGGAATTTTCCGACAGTAGTTTCACCAAATCCCGAAAACAGTGAAGCGTTTGAAATCGCCATAAAATATGCAATAAAGCAGAAGGCTGATCTGATATTAGGCACTGACCCCGACAGTGACAGAATAGGTGTAGCAGTAAGAACTAATAAAGACGGGGAATATAAGACATTAACAGGAAATCAGACAGGAATCCTCTTATGTAACTATATATTGCAAAGCTTGCCGAAAGAGAAATATGAAAATTCAAGACTTGCAATAGTGAAAACGATAGTAACAACAGAAATGGTCAGAAGTATTGCAAACGATTTTGGTGTTGAAACTGTAGATGTTCTTACGGGATTCAAGTATATTGGCGGAAAAATCAAGGAATTTGAAAAAAGAGGAGACAGGGAGTTTGTTTTCGGGTTGGAAGAAAGCTACGGCTACTTAAAGGGCACATATGCAAGAGATAAAGATGCAGTTGTTGCTGCCATGTTAATAACCGAGCTTGCGGCAGAGCTGTGGAAACAGGGAAAAACTCTTTATGACGAATTGGAAGAATTGTTCTCTAAGTACGGTTATTATAGGGAGAGCTTGTATAGCTTGTCGTTAGAAGGTATTGAGGGCATGAAAAAGATACAAGCCATTATGGATTATTTCAGGAGCGGAAGCCTGAATGTCGGTCATACTCAAAAAATCGATTATTTACATGACGAGACGGGACTTCCTAAATCAGATGTTATTAAATTCTTTCTTGAGGATGCTTGGTTTGCGGTCAGACCATCGGGTACAGAACCAAAAATAAAATTCTATTTTGGCGTCTGCAGGAAAGATGAAAAAGATGCAGAGGCTGCACTGGAGGAATTGAAGAAAAAAGTATTGAATTATAATTGTTGATAGAATAATGTAACAGTAGAATAAGGAGGGATTAGATGGTAAGCGTGTTAATAGTGGATGATATGCCTATATATGTTAGACGATATGAACGGATATTGTCTTTAAAAAGCGATGTTTATACCATAGTGGGAAAGGCATCGACCGGTGCGGATGCATATGAGATTGCTAAAGAAAAGAAACCGAATCTAATCCTTATGGATATTCAGATGGAGACTGATGATGCAGGTATAATTGCATCAAGAAGAATAATCGAAATATTGCCGGATGTTAAGATTGTTGCTGTCACGATTCATGATGATGACGAGATTATTCTGTCTGCTTTTGATGCCGGAATTTGTGAGTACATTATAAAAACAGACACAGATGAAAATATTTTGAGCATAATAGACAGCGTTGTCGGAAATGATAAGCAGCGCGGCAAGGTAAATGACTTGATTGTGAAAGAGCTTGTTAATATGCGAAAAGAGCGAGAAAGCATTTTGTACTGCGCCAATCTGATTTCGAGATTATCAAAAACAGAGATTGAAGTTTTGAAGTTGCTTTGCAAAGGAATGACATATCAGGACATCGCGGATGCACGATGTGTAGAACATGGAACCATAAGAGTAATTGTGAATAAAATTTCGAAGAAATTTGCCGGTGCAAATATAAGAGAGGTCATTAAGGATATGCAAAAAAATGGTATTATAGATATGTTGGAAAAGTTTTAGATTATAAATGCAAGCGGTTGATTGTCTTGTCGTGATGTAGGAGGGATTTTATGCGGAAAGTAGGCGTTTCTTTGATAGGAGGTATCGACATTCCTAAAGAGGAACAAATAAGAATAATCCATGATTGCGGTTATGATTGTTTTTTTTCGGGTTATTACGATGACGAACCTATTTATGAGTGGAAAGAATTGGGACAGAAAATAGGAATTGAATTTGAAACAGTTCATCTGCCTTTCAAAACGGCAGATGGACTTACGGCCAATGACTTATGGGAAGATACTTTGTCCGGAGAAACTTATTTTGAGATCATAAAAAAACAAATTGACGGATGTAGCAAGGCTGAAATTCCAATTGGAGTTATGCATGTAAGCTGCGATAGCAAAGGCCCTGAACCGGGCAAAATAGGGATAGATAGATTTAAAAAGCTTTGTGATTATTCAGAAAAGAAGAAAGTAAAACTTGCTTTTGAAAATTTGGAATTACCGGAGCATCTTTACAAGGTTATGGATATCATTGGTGATTTTCATGGTTTTTGTTGGGATTGCGGACACAATCTTTGTTACACACCGGAGATTGATATGTCTGAAAAGTTCGGTGACAAAATAATATGCACCCATATTCATGACAATTTAGGAGTCAGACAACCGGGAAATATTAGCTGGATGGATGATTTGCACCTTCTTCCCTTCGATGGTAGTCTTGATTGGGAGTGGTATGGCAGGCGGATCAAGGAAATTGGTTACAAGGGACCGCTAACAATGGAACTTCAGTACAAGTATAAGAATATGCCATTGGAAAGCTTTTTCAAGACAGCTTTTGAAAGAATCCAAAAGATAAAAGCGTTTACAGAGTAATTATTCCAGACACAACAATATCTATGAAAATTCATATAAGATGAGATAACCACGGAGGTTTGGCTTGTGATAGTTCTAAATGAACAATTTAATCTTCCTGCAATAAACAATTCCTGCAAAAAAGCCTTTTTTAATCCAATGGGAAACGAAGGGCATCCTGATCCATGCATCATATACTGTGAAAAAGAAAAATGCTATTACGGCATATCAACTTGCGGAAATGAATTTTGGGGAGCAGACTGTCTGATACTTCACCGAAGTGAAAATTTTGAAGATATGTTTGTAAACAGTGAGAGCTGTCTTGTGTACCGCTCAAACTCTGAAGATGAAACATATGGCTATTTATGGGCACCGGAGTTGCATTTTATAAAAGGTAAATGGTATATTTATACAAGTTGTGAGAATGCTCCGAACGATGATAAGAAACATATTATTGTTTTAGAGGCCAAAACAGACTCACCGTTTGATGGGTTCAAACTCTGTGGGCATATTAACCGTGATGTATTTTCTATAGATCCAACGGTATATTTTGATGAAAAATGTGATGAATTATACCTATGTTGCTCAACTGTGATTGACGGAGTACAGACACTTTCGATTCAGAAACTCAAAACGCCATCTGAACCTGTTGGGGAATTTGCAATAATTGCAAAGCCAGAACTTGAATGGGAGCTTGTGCCACCCTATGATAAAATACCGATTGTTGAGGGTGGTTATTTTGTGAAAAGTCCTAACGGCAGGCTGTTTATTACATATTCAGCAAATGGTTGTTGGAGTGACGATTATGCTATAGGTTTGCTTGAATATAAAGGTGGAAATATTGTAAGCTCGGATTCGTGGGAGAAATATTCGTTACCGATTGCGATAAAAAGCAATGGCAACTTCGGACCGGGGCATGCAACATTCTTTTACTCGCCGAATAAAAGCGAGTTGTGGATTTGCTATCATTGCCTCGAAATGTCAAATCCTGAAAACAGACCAATGAAGCGAAAATGTCATTGTCAAAGAGTATTTTTTGATGAAACAGGATTTTTACATATAGGCGAGTTGACAAAGTGCGGCGTACCGTATCCTGTTCCATCATTAAATTAATAGTATAAGCTTTGTTGTTTATAAAGTATAATAGTTTTGAAGCGTCTATGTGTCATAGGCGCTTCTTTCAAATAATAATAAAAACTTGGATGCAATAGTTCAGAACTTCGGCAGAATAATATAAAATTCGGTACCGATATTTTTTTTGCTGTTAATGGAAATATGACCTCGCAGCATTCCCGAAAACCGAGGTACAACGCTGTATAATACATCAAATACGCTCCTCATGCCGTTATGTATCATATAAGGATATTAAGCAATTTACAGCAGATTTAAAGCCTGTGTATAAGGCGCCTACTGAAGAAATAGCTCTTGTTGCTCTTGATGAATTTGAGGCAAAATGGGGCGTAAAATATCCGCTTGGAGTCAAAAGCTGGAGGGTTAATTGGACAGAACTTTCTACCATGTTCAAGTATCCGCCTGAGATAAGGAAGCTTGTCTATACAACCAATGCGATTGAGAATTTCAGCAGGCAGCTACGGAAGGTTACAAAGACAAAAAGCGCCT
>DMLG01000125.1 GCA_003453455.1 Clostridiales bacterium | reverse complement strand
GCAGACCAGTTTATGAACAGTCTCAAAATAGACATGTTTTCGGATCAGGTTTTTGCGTTCACTCCGAAAGGAAAGGTTATTCCACTTCCTAACGGCTCAACAGTTATAGATTTTGCTTTTGCAATACACTCGCAAGTTGGAAGCAAAATGGTCGGCGCAAAGGCAAACGGCAGAATTGTGCCAAACACTTATAAGCTTATAAACGGCGACATTATAGAAATTTTAACCTCGCCCCATGCGAAAGGTCCGAGCCACGACTGGCTGAAAATCGTAAAAACCTCGCAGGCGCGCACTAAAATAAATCAATGGTTAAAGCGCGAAAAGCGCGACGAAAACATAATTCACGGAAAAGATATGCTTGAAAAGGAAGCAAAGCGTGTTAATATTCCCTTTAACTCGCTCTTTCGTGAGGAGTGGCTTTCCATATTCTTCAAAAAATACACGCTCTCGGACATGGACGATTTATATGCAAGCGTGGGCTTTGGCGGCTTATCTGCACAAAAGGTTGTTATGCATCTTAGAGAGGAATACTTAAAAGAGCAGAAAAAGAACGCGCCGGAAGAATCCCGTCCGACACACGCCATACGGAAGAAAAACAACACAACGGGTATAGAGGTTAAGGGCATTGATAACTGCCTTGTGCGTCTTTCAAAATGCTGTAACCCTGTACCGGGCGACGATATTGTAGGATTTATTACAAAAGGCAGGGGTGTTTCGGTGCACCGTGCCGACTGCCCGAACATTCAGCCTTCTGCTTTGTCCGAAGAGGACAGAAACCGCTTTATTATTGTTGATTGGTGCGGAGAAAAAAGCAAATCCTATGTTGCAACTCTGCGTGTTGAAGCTGACGACGCCACAGGCGTTATGATGCGAATTACCGCTGTAATTGCCGATATGGGCATAGAATGTGTGTCAATAAATGCGCGGAAAATTAAGAATAAAACCTCAGTTATGACTTTCGGACTTGAAATCTCCGACACCGACGATTTAAAACGCGCGATTACGAGAATTTCACAAATATCCGGCGTTTCGGAAGTTACGCGAACTACAAATTAGGAGAAATCTATGAAAAAAGAAATCGAAATCACTACCGAATACATTAAACTTGACCAACTCCTGAAATTTTCAGGTATATCGGGTACAGGAAGCAGCGCAAAGGAAATGATTTTGAGCGGAATAGTATCTGTAAACGGCAAAGTTTGCCTCCTTCGCGGCAAAAAAATCCGAAAAGGCGATGCCATTTCGGTTGATAAAGGCGGCGAAACAATTGAAATGACGGTGGTTTAGATGAAAATTAAAAAACTTACTGTGCTTAACTTTCGTAATTACAGCCAAGAGGAAATACTGTTCGGAGAAAATACAAATATAATATTCGGTGATAATGCCCAAGGCAAAACCAACCTTTTAGAGGCTGTATATCTCTTTTCACACGGAAGGAGCCATCGCACAAAATCGGATACAGAGATGATTAAATTCGGCTCGGAATTTATGAAGCTCTATCTTGAATTTTCCGACGAAAACCGCAGTTACAAGGCAAGCTTGCAGCTTACAAAAAGCGGCAAAAAAGCCATAAACATCAACAATGTGCCGATAACAAAGCTTTCTATGCTTATGAGCTATTTGAATGTTGTTATGTTCTCCCCCGAGGATTTACAAATTATAAAGGGCGCACCGCTTGTAAGACGCCATTTTCTTGATGAAGCAATAAGTCAGCTTTATCCTGTTTATTTAAAACGCCTTATTTCATACCACAAAAATCTTGCGCAGAAAAACAATCTCCTAAAAAAGATGCGTTATTCCCAAAAGACAAGCGACGATATGCTCGATGTCTGGAACGAACAGCTATCAAGCGACGGCAGTTTCATTATGAAATACCGTTCCGATTTTGTTAAAAGGCTAAATGAATTTTCTTCTGAAATTCATAGAGAAATTTGCGGAGAAAATTTAAATTTACTATATACACCGAGCGTAGATTGTGATATAATAGATAAGGATAATTTTTACAGAAAATTGTCCGCAGTCTCTCAAAGAGAGATTGAGAATGGAAGCAGTCTTTACGGAATACAGCGCGACGACCTCCGATTCTTTATCGGAGATAGGGAAATTAAGAATTTTGCCTCCCAGGGTCAGCAAAGAACTGCCGTTTTAAGCCTTAAAATGGCGCAAATGGAGCTTATTTGCGAAATCCGAGGCGAATACCCTGTACTTCTTTTAGACGATATAATGAGCGAGCTTGACGCTTCCCGCCGCGCATATCTTTCCGGAAAAATAAAAGACAAGCAGGTAATCCTTACCTGCACAGATTTAGAAAGTGCAAATGTCGGAAAGACTTCCAGCGTATTTGAAGTAAAAAGCGGTTGTGTAAAAAAAGCGGAGGATTAAAAAAATGTATCTTCATATCGGCTCCGATGTAGCAATAAAAATAAGCGATATTATCGGTATTTTTGACATGGACAACACTACCGTTTCTGCAAAAACGCGCGCATTTCTTAAAAAAGCGCAAAAAAGCGGCGAAATTGCAGATGTTACAGAGGACTTGCCAAAATCCTTTATTTTAACAAAAACTGCGAACAAAAACCGCGTATATATTTCATCTTTGGCTACACGAACACTTTTAAAGCGCTGTAAGACAGAAAATTTTATATGAATCGGGAGAATTTGAAATGGAAAAGATTGAAACTAAGTATGACGAAAACCAAATACAGGTCTTAGAAGGGCTTGAAGCGGTAAGAAAAAGACCTGGTATGTATATCGGCTCCACTTCCTCTGCCGGTCTTCATCATTTGGTTTACGAAATTGTGGACAATTCTATTGATGAAGCCTTAGCCGGATACTGTACCGAAATCAAGGTGGATATAAATCCTGATAATTCTGTTGTCGTTGACGACAATGGACGAGGTATTCCTGTTGGAATACATCCGCAGGAGGGCATCCCCACTGTTCAGGTCGTTCTTACAATACTCCACGCCGGCGGAAAATTTGGCGGCGGCGGATATAAAGTTTCAGGAGGACTTCACGGTGTCGGCTCATCTGTTGTTAATGCACTTTCCGAAAAGCTTGAAGTTGAGGTTTCTGACGGCAAACACATACACTATCAAAGCTATGAGCGCGGAAAGCCAACCTGTGAACTCAAAGTTATAGGTAATACCAATCGAACAGGCACAAAAATCACTTTTAAACCGGACCCTGAAATATTTGAAACTCTGGAATTTGATTATGATGTGCTGTTAAAAAGGCTTCGCGAGCAGGCATTTTTGAATAAGGGAATTAAAATCCTCTTTACAGACAAGCGCGTCGAAAATCCTGAAACTGTGACCTTATATGCAGAAGGCGGAATAAAGGAATTTGTATCTTATATAAACAGGAACAAGGACCCTCTGCACGATGATATAATCTACTTTGAGGCGTCAAAAAACGATATGATGGTTGAAGTCGCAATGCAGTACACAGACGCATACAGCGAGGCAATTTTAAGCTTTGCAAACAATATTCATACTGTTGACGGCGGTATGCATGAAACAGGATTTAAAGCAGGTTTAACCCGTGTTATAAATGACTATGCAAGAAAGAATAATCTCTTAAAAGAAAAGGAAGATAACTTATCCGGTGAAGATACAAGAGAAGGCTTGACAGCTGTTATCAGCGTAAAGGTTTCAGAGGCACAGTTCGAGGGACAAACCAAAACTAAGCTCGGAAATTCTGAGGCACGCACCTTGGTTGAAAATGCCCTAAATGATAAATTCTCCGCATTCCTGGAAGAAAATCCGCGTGTTGCAAAAACCATAATTGAAAAAACGCTGACAGCATCCCGTGCGCGGGAAGCTGCAAGAAGAGCGCGCGAGGCAACTCGTAAAAATGCACAGGCAAATAACTCCTCCCTTTTAGGAAAACTTGCAAAATGTACCGATGAAGGTGCAGATTATGCCGAAATTTATATTGTCGAGGGAGATTCTGCCGGAGGCTCTGCAAAACAGGGCAGAAACAGGCGTTTTCAAGCAATTCTTCCGCTTTGGGGCAAGATGTTAAATGTTGAAAAATCCAGAATTGACAAGGTTTATTCAAACGAAAAACTACTCCCCGTTATTCAGGCTCTCGGTGCAGGAATAGGTGAGGAATTTGATATAACAAAGTTAAAATACGGCAAAATTGTAATTATGGCAGATGCCGATGTTGACGGCTCACACATAAGAACGCTGCTTTTAACATTCTTTTTCAGATATATGCGTCCTTTAATAGAAAATGGTAATGTTTATCTTGCACAGCCGCCTCTTTACAAGGTCTTTAAGGGCAAAAATGCAAATCTTGTTGAAAAGTTCGCATACTCAGATGATGAGAGAAATGCACTTTTAAAAGAGCTTGGACCGGGCGCTAAGGTTCAGCGTTATAAAGGTTTGGGTGAGATGGATCCGCCTGAGCTTTGGGAAACTACGATGAACCCCGAAACAAGAACAATGCTCCGCGTTGAGCTTGAAGATGCCATTGCAGCTGACCAGATTTTCACTGTTTTAATGGGTGACAAGGTTGAGCCAAGGCGTGAATTTATTGAAAAGCA
>DMLG01000038.1 GCA_003453455.1 Clostridiales bacterium | reverse complement strand
GCGGATTTTTGAAGATTTTTATGGTCATACTTTGTCTTTTTTTCGTATCTGTTTTTGCTCTTATAGAGTCGGGTGATACCCCTGTATTTGTGACAGCGTATAAGAATAATTTTAAGAGAAATATAAGCGGTATATGCGCGTTTTTAAATATAAATCTCCCCATAGAAACACAGCTTTATTTAGATGATGTGTCAGAGCCAGAACCAAAGCCGCAGATGACGCCTGCATCCGAGGAGGATAAAAACGAAGAATTAAAGTATCCCGATTATGAGGAGGAAACCGTATCAAGCAAGGAAGGAACGGACGAACTTACTGTAAAAGAGGAAAAAGACGCACAAAAAGATGTGCCAACAGCCTTTTCCAATGCTGCAAATACGCAGTTTGAAGCCTATCAAAATGGGATTATATGTGCAAATGAAACGGTGTATGCGCGTTTCTCAAATGATGCAAAGCTTTTGTGGAGCAATAAAATACAGATGCAGGAGCCTATTTTAAAGGTAAAGGGCGATTATATCCTGATAAGTGAAGAGGGTGCAAAAAAAATAAGCCTGTATAAGGGTAAAAAGCTTATCTTCACACAAGAGACAGAAGGGGATATTCTGACAGCTGATTTGTCAGATAAGGGTGATGTTGTTGCGGTAACGCAGAAAGAATACTATAAAGGACAGGTTGTGGTATTTAACAAGAGCGGGAAAAAGATTTTTGTTTGGGATTCAGGCTCATACAGTATTCTTGATGCTGCCATATCAAAAGGGAGAAAGGTTGCAATTTCGCTTTTAAGTACCGATGAGGGCGCAAGCAGCATTATACAGGTTTTCAGCGTAAACGGAAAGAATATCTGTAAAACCGGCGCCTTTTTGGATACTGTTTTCTTCGATGTTCATTTTAACGGAGAAACGCTTTCAATGTTATCCGAAAATAAATGTGTGAGTATGAGTGCAAAAGGAAAAGTGAAATGGGAATATGATTTCGGAGAACGAAGAATAAAAATGTGCCGTACTTCGGAGAATGGAAGTCGTGCTATTTTATTTGATAATGACGGGACGGGCGAAATAGTAGTACTTTCCGCAAATGGCAAGGCATATGATGCAATAAAAACAGAGAATATGCCAGACACAATTAACATTAAATCAAAATATGTAGCATATAATAACGGCAGAAATGCAGTTTTGACAACCCGTAACGGGAAAAAAGTGCTTTATGCAGAGTGCAGCGGAGATATTAAGCAGATTTATATAACGGGTTCGGACAAGGTGTTCTGCGTTTATAGCGCAAGCGTGCAGAAAAAAACGCTAAAAAAACTGCCGAAAGTGGCCGATGTTCAGGAGGAAGACAAGTAAAGAAAGAGGGCAGAGTTTATGAACTATATCTGGGACGGCATTCTTATTCTTGCCATAGCGGCGTGCATAGGGTTTTCTATGAAAAAAGGATTTATAAGCGCATCAAAAAGCATACTTGCGCTTATTCTTACAGCTGTGCTGCTGTCATCGATGCAGCCTGCTGTACTGGGCTTTTTGCAGAGTACTGCGGCAAGTCAGGGGATAAGAAATATGGTATCAAAAAATATTGCGTCAAGTTATCAAAAACAGCAGTTACCTGAGGATGCAGATACAACAGATACCAAAAATACAGAAATTATATGTCAATCGCTCGGTTTTCCACAGTTTATGGTAAGCAGCATAAAGAAAACTGTTTCGCAGATGACCGAGATCAAAAATAATGTTATGGAGGTCATAACAGACGCAGTAACGCTTATGATTTTAAAGGTTATTGCTATGATTTTGGTGTTTTTGCTTGTGCGCATCTTTGTTTTCCTGCTTCTGAAATTGCTTGAAAGTCTCTTCCGGCTTCCCGGACTAAAAATGATAAACAGAACTTTGGGCGCAGTGCTGGGGGTAATAAATGCACTTTTGCTTGTTTACATAATTTGTGGAGCGGTAAGCCTTTTTGCGCCTGCGGAAAAACTGATTTTAATTGAGGAAACGGTAAAAAACACATATATCCTAAAATATTTTTACGAAAATAATCTACTTATATCGCTGTTTATTTAAAGTGGGGTGCAAGGTAATGGAAAACACAGAACTTAAAGATAAAACAAAGGAAGAATTAAAGCAGATTGCACAAGGGCTTGGGATAGAGAAAATATCCGCATTAAAAAAGGACGAGCTGATTTTAGCAATAGAAAAAAAGCGCGAGGAGGCGGAGGAAAAACCGAAAAGCAAAATACGTCAAAGACCGCAGGAGGCAATAGAGGTTTGCGGAGTTTTGGATGTTATGGCAGACGGATTTGGATTTTTGCGCATTGACGGATATAAGCCGAGTGAGGGCGACATTTATGTATCACCTACGCAGATAAGGCGATTTAACCTGAAAACGGGCGATGAAATAACAGGCGATGCACGCCCGTCGCAAGAGGAGGACAAATATTCGCCACTTTTATTTGTCAAGAAAATAAACGGCGATAGCCTTGATGTTGCGCTAAAAAGGAAAAATTTTGAAAAGCTCACGCCTATATATCCAAAAGAAAAGCTTATTTTGGATACGGGCGAGAAGGAAAGGTATGCGTCAAGGCTTTTGGATGTCATTGCGCCTATCGGAAAAGGTCAGCGAGGGATGATTGTTGCACCTCCAAAGGCAGGAAAAACAACGCTTATAAAGCAGATTGCTCAGTCTATTTCAAAGAATTATCCAAACACAAAACTTATAGTTTTGCTTATTGATGAACGCCCCGAAGAAGTAACCGATATGCGCCGTTCAATTATCGGTGAGGTTGTGGCGTCCACCTTTGACCAGACGCCGGCAAATCATACAAAATGTGCTGAAATGGTATTGGAACGGGCTATGCGCCTTGTTGAGCAAAAAAACGATGTAGTGATACTTTTAGATTCTATAACGAGGCTTGCAAGGGCATATAATCTCACCGTAACGCCAACGGGAAGAACTCTTTCAGGAGGTCTTGACCCTGATGCACTAATAAAACCCAAAAAATTCTTCGGAGCTGCAAGAAATATTGAGGAGGGCGGAAGCCTTACAATACTTGCAACAGCGCTTGTAGAGACAGGCTCACGAATGGATGATGTGATTTTTGAGGAATTTAAAGGTACGGGAAATATGGAATTGAAGCTTGACAGAGGACTTCAAGAGCGCAGAATATTCCCTGCAATAGACATTCTAAAATCGGGGACAAGACGGGAAGAAGAGCTTTTGTCAGAGAGCGAAACAGAGGCAATCTGGGCAATAAGAAGAAATCTTAACGCACAAAACACCTATGATACAATGGCACGGATACTGCAATTTTTGAAAAATACCGACTCGCACGGGGAATTTGTGAATTTGATACTAAAATACTACAAAAAGTAAATTTCTGTCATAAAAAATGGACTTGCCGAATAGAATGTATAAAAGGAGAGATGCAGCTTTGAAGAAAATAGCATTTTTATTAGCCACGCTTTTGATTTTTACAGGAGCTTCGCCTGTTTTTGCAGAAACGCTTGTATCTGATGTAAAGTCTGCCATTTTATTGGAACCATCAACAGGCACGGTTATATATGAGCAAAACGCAGATGAAAAGGTGCAGATAGCAAGCGTTACTAAAATTATGACCATGCTTATAATTATGGAAAGAATAGATGAAGGCAAACTTGCACTTACCGATATGGTTACGGCAAGTAAAAATGCGCAAAGCTACGGTGGTTCTACTATGTTTTTAGAGGCAGGCGAGGAATTTGCCGTAAGTGATATGTTAAAGGGTATAGCGGTTGCCAGTGCAAACGATGGCTGCGTTGCAATGTCTGAGCACATCGCAGGAAATGAAGAAGCCTTTGTCGAAATGATGAATACGCGCGCAAAGGAGCTGGGTATGGAGAATACCCGTTTTGCAAACTGCAACGGTCTTGATGATGATGTTGATGTGAGCGAGGCTCATTCGACGGCAAGGGATGTTGCGATAATGTCCGCAGAGCTTATAAAACATAAAAAGATATTCGATTATACCACAATATGGACAGATTCTTTAAGGGATGGAAAGTTCCTTCTTGCAAATACCAATAAGCTGATACGGAATTATCAGGGCGCAACAGGGCTTAAAACAGGCTCTACAACCAAGGCAGGCTGTTGTCTGAGTGCAACGGCAGAGCGTGGGGGGATGGAGCTTGTGGCAGTTGTCTTGGGTGCGCCTACTACCGATATTCGCTTCTCGGCATCAAGTAAACTCCTCGATTACGGATTTTCAAATTACGCTATAGATAAACTGGTGGAAGCGGGAGAACCTATGGGTACGGTAAATGTGTCCTGGGGACAGGAAAAAACGGTGACAGCAGAGGCTAAGGAAAGCTTTGATGTTCTTACCAAAAAGTCTGAACCCAAGGAAACCGAAAAATCTGTAAAAATGAAAAGCCGTATATCAGCACCGGTGAAAAAGGGTGATAAATTGGGAGAGATTACCTTTACACAGAACGGCGAGGTTGTAAAAACCGTTGACATAGTAGCAGGTGAAGATGTGGAGAAAAAAGGATTTTTTAAGATTTTAGCAGATTTAATAAAGGGAATAGTAACAGGATGAAAAAATGCAGGGCTTAAAAGCCCTGCATTTTCTGTTAAAGAATATCAATCAAAAATACAATGCTTAAAGCTATTAAAACTATGTGAAATAGCAGGAAGGCGTTTATACTTCCATACCTTTCCTCCTCGCATAGCCGATTTACTGTTTTAATAATTATTAAAGCAGCTCCCGCGATTATTGCAGGGGCAAAGAAAAATGCAAGTAATCCGCCGCCGTTTATCGTGTTTTTTAATATAAACCCGAAAATTATTATAAAATATGCCACACCCGAAATTAGTGAAAAAACAAGTCCTCCGTATTTTTTATCAAAAATTTTGCCTATTCCGTGCATAAAAGTCTTACTCCTTCCCGATTAGTTAAAGACAGTATATCATATGAAGAAATAAAAATCAATAATTAGTGCTTTTATGCAGCATTGGTATCAAAAGAAGCGCTATTTTGTCGAAATAGCATAAAAAATATCGAAAAATTTGTGAATTAGTTAGTAAAAATATATAATTTTCATCTTGACAAAGTACGGAATTAATGTTATAATTTTCCTAAGTCTGTGTAAAGTATTTTAAACAGATGCGAGAAATTTTTTATTATTCAAAGTGAGGGAACTTATAATGTACGAAGACAAAACTCTAATCTGTAAAGACTGTGGCAAGGAATTCATTTTTTCCGCAGGCGAGCAGGAATTTTATGCTGAAAAGGGCTTTCAGAATGAGCCTATAAGATGCAAAGAGTGCAGAATTGCAAGAAAGAACAGCATAAGACAAAATAGGGAGATGCACGAAATCACATGCGCTGATTGCGGAAAGGTTGATAAGGTTCCGTTCTTGCCTAAGGACGACCGACCTGTTTATTGCAGCGAGTGCTTTGAAAAGCATAAAGAGGAATCTCTTACTTTGTGATTAAGTCAAAACGCAGGGGACGCATATCATGCGTCCCTTTTGTTGTACCTTGATATTAGTACCGCCATATAGACAAGCAAAATAGCAAAGACAGAAAAAATTACATACAGACTGCCAAAGTAAAATCCGCCGGATAGCCGCATACCGCTTGTTTTAAATACGCTGACGGCTTCTGGAAAAAGCTGCAAAAACAGATATGTGAAAAAAGCAGAAAACAGTCCGTGAACGGCTTTCCCGAAAATGTACGGTTTAAGGCTAAGCCCATACCGCGCAGTTACCGACATTACCTGAATATGTACGCAAAGCCCTGCAAATCCTACTGCAAAAGACGATGCAATAATACGCAGATTAAGAGGTAGAGTCAGTTGGCTTATTTTTTTTATGCCGCCGGTAAATTCCAAAAGTGCGGAAATTAGGGCATTTAAGGAAGGAGTGAGCGGAAGGAGGCTCATTAAAATGCCTGATACCGTAAAGAAAAAGATTATTGCGCCGCATACTGTTAAAATACTGTTTATCGAATTTGCGAGCACATTAGAAAAAATCTGAGCAGGAGCCTCATCTATAATTCCAAGACTGCTTTTCGGGGCACAGAATTTGCCTTGCTCATAAAATCTTGCCAAAATGCCTACCAAAATGGCGGAAATGATATGGGAGAGGTAAAGGATTATGCCGATTTTCGGGTTTTTATACATTGCCGTACCCACAGCGCCCAAAATAAACAAAGGTCCTGAATTATTGCAAAAAGCCAAAAGTCTTTCCGCCTCGCTCTTTGAAAGGTATGCGCCTTCATATAGCTGACAGGCAGTTACAGCACCTAAGGGATAACCGCTTATAATCCCTAAAACAAATGCTGCCGCACCATTTTCGTTGACATTGAAAAGAGGTTTCATAACAGGGCGAAAAAACCTCGATAAACTTTGGGCAAATCCCGAATATACCAAAATCCCTGAACATACAAAAAACGGAAAAAGAGAAGGTATTATTATTTCATAGCACATTGAAAGCGCCTGTTTTGAGTATAGTATTGACCTTTCAGGGAAAAAAATCATCAAAACGGTTATTAAAATCATAAAAATATTCAGAATAATCTTTTTCACATCAGCACCCCCTATAAATGAATATGACATTTACCTAAAAAATATAGCATATAATTTGTCAAGAGGTGAGTTTTTTGGACGGATTAAAAACAGTTTGCGATATTTTTGATGTTGCTTATGACGCAATAGGCGATATTCCAAGGATAACCATTTTAGGAGAAGAGGAGGCATATATTGAAAACTTTGTTTCCCTTGAAGAATATAAAAAGGATGCTGTTAAGTTAAAGTGCAAGAGGAGCATTATATCTGTTTCGGGAGAAAATTTTAACATAAAGGCAATTAAAGAGGGCTGTATCTTAATTTGCGGAAAGATACAGAGCGTTAAATTTATATAATTCGGAGGTTTTTAAATTGTTTTTCGCAAAAATCTTCCATTTTTTAAAAGGATATGTTATACTTAAAGTAGCGGGGAATAATAAAGAAAAATTTATATCAAAAGCCGCTCTTTCAGGATACAGAATTTCAGGTATAGAATATGACGGCGATGAGATAACGGCAAAAATGCCACTTTCCGATTACAGGCGTATCCACTCTCTTCCCGGCATCTGGAAAGTAAGTGTAAAAAAAAGGTGCGGACTGCCGTTTTTTTTGGCAGAGCTTACAAGAAAAAGAGCTGTTTTAGTGATTTTATGCCTTTTTGTACTTACTGCTTTTATTGGCTCACAGTTTATATGGAGTATAGACTTTGACGCGGATAAAGAGGTAAATATAGCTAAAATTGAGAGTGCCGCAGGTGATGCAGGGCTTAAAATCGGGGCGTTTAAACACGGTCTTAAAAAACCCGAGGAAATAAAAAATATTATATTAAACCGCACAGAGGGCATCTCTTGGTGCTGGGTTTATATTAAAGGCACAAAAGCAGTAATACGGGTTAGAAAAAGCTTTATCCCGCCGGAAATATTTGATGAAAGCATACCGTGTGACATAATTGCGATGAGAAGCGGTATAATAAAACGGGTTATTCCTCAGAAAGGACGAAGCACAGCCGGTATAAATCAGGCGGTAACGGCAGGGGAAACAATAATTTCCGGCACTTTTGACTTTAATGACGCAAAAGGGTATCAGGTACATGCAAAAGGCATAGTGGAGGCATATACAAACCACGCCAAGTCAGGAACATATAAGCAGGTATATTGCTATAAAACATATACGGGAAGAATTCAGCGGTTTTTGACGCTAAAATTCTATAAATGGGAAATTCCTCTGTATATAAAGGATAGAATACGATTTCAGGATTACGACAGTATAGAAAGACACTATGACGCAAAAATAGGAAAGAATTATTACATAGGTATTGGTTTTAAAGTAAATGAACTAAAAGAGTACGAAACGAAAAAAGAACCGATTTCCTATGAAACGACGGTAAGCTTTGCTCAAAAAGAGTTAGAGCGAGATATCTCGCACGAGTTGCTTCCCGGCTCACAGCTTATAAGTAAAAGCTGCGACCACGAAAGAGTTGACGAAGAAACGGTAAGGGTTACTGTTACAATGGACTTTGTAGAGGAAATAGGAACAGAGAAACGAATTGAAGAGGTGAAAGTTATTGAACCAAAGAATAATCAGTCTGCCGGAGGAGATTGACCTTGCAGACCTTTTCGGGGATTTTGACTCCAATTTAAAACTTTTGGAAAAGGCGCTCGGAGTATCAATTACTACACGCGATAATCAGATAAAGGTATCGGGAGATGAAGAAAATATTGAAAAAGCGGGAGAAGTTATAAATCTTTTGATGCAGATTTTGTCGCGCGGTGAAGAGCTTGACGAGCAGAAAATTTTATATGCGATTTCTATGTCGGGTGAGGACGGCTCAAACGATTTAAAGCTTTTGGGTGATGACTGTATTGCAATAAATAATAAAGGATGTCCCATAAAAACCAAAACTCTCGGGCAGAAAAAATATGTGGATGCAATAGACGAAAATACGGTGGTTTTCGGCATAGGCCCTGCCGGTACAGGGAAAACCTACCTTGCTGTCGCAAAGGCGGTAACGGCACTTAAAAGCAAAAAGGTAAACCGCATTATTTTAACAAGACCTGCTGTTGAGGCAGGCGAAAAACTCGGATTTTTGCCGGGCGATCTGCAAAACAAGGTTGACCCGTACCTGCGGCCTCTTTATGACGGTATGTATGAAATGCTTGGCGGAGAGGGATTTGCAAGATATCAGGAGCGGGGTATGATAGAGGTTGCGCCCTTAGCGTATATGAGGGGAAGAACTCTTGATAATGCCTTTATAATACTTGATGAAGCGCAAAATACCACACCTGAACAGATGAAGATGTTTTTAACGAGAATTGGTTTTGGCTCACAGGCGGTGGTTACGGGAGATATAACGCAAATTGACCTCCCTGACGGAAAAAAATCAGGTCTTAAAATAGCACAGAAGGTACTTTCAGGGATTGAGGGCATAGAATTTTCAATTCTTACGGAAAAGGATGTTGTCCGTCATCCGCTGGTACAAAAAATTATAAAAGCATATGAAAAATATGATAATGAACAGGAGAAAAAGCGAAAAAATGCCAGAAATCATACTGGAAAATAATCAGGACAAGCTTGCCATAGAGGACGATATAAGAGAAACGATTGAAAGGGTTATATTAAAAACTCTTGAAGTGGAAAACTGTAAGTTTGATGCCCAGGTGAGCGTTACAATTGTAGACTTGGCAGAAATTCGGAGAATAAACCGGGATATGCGTAATATTGATTCAGAAACAGATGTTTTGTCCTTCCCGATGCTCGAATTTGACGAAAACAGAAATATGATTGAAGATGATTATGATTTAGACGACGGCAAATTGCTTTTGGGAGATATTGTAATTTGCGCCGAGCGTGCCAAATCCCAGGCGGAGGAATATGGACACAGCTTCTTGCGTGAAATGGCATTTTTAACAGTTCATTCTATGCTGCACCTATTGGGATATGACCATATGGAAAAAGAGGAAGAAAAAGAGATGTTCTCGCGTCAGGAGGATATACTTAATATACTTGGGATAAAAAGAGGTGGAGTATGAGCTTTTACTACGCTTTGCAAGGAATTTGGGGAGCAATAACAAGAGAAGCGCATCTACGGTTTCATATAATGATTGCTGTTCTTATATCAATTTTTGCATATTTTTACGGGATAAACCGCGCAGAATGGGCGGTGCTTATTCTGACAATAGGACTGGTTATAAGTGCGGAGCTTTTTAATACTGCGCTTGAACAAGCGGTAAATACCGCAACTGATGAAATAAAACCCTCGGCAAAACTTGCAAAGGATGCGTCAGCAGGCGCAGTTTTGGTGCTTGCAGCTATATCTGTTTTCGTGGGCATATGTCTGTTTGGAAACGGAGAGAGGATTTTATCCACTTTAAAACTCATATTTACAACATGGAAAATCATCATTCCTTGCCTTTTTACAGGCTTTTTGCTACTTATCTTTGTTATATACGGAGGAAAAAATGGAAAAAGAGTTTAAGTCGGGATTTGCGGCAATAATCGGGCTTCCGAATGTCGGTAAATCCACCCTTTTAAACGCCATAGCAGGGCAAAAAATAGCGATTGTTTCGGACAAGTCTCAAACGACACGGAATAAAATTCTTGCAATATTCAATGATGAAGGGCATCAGATAGTTTTTACCGATACGCCGGGTATTCACAGACCTCATAATAAATTGGGTGAGTTTATGGTAAAGACTGCAAAAGATGCGGCAGGAGATGTGGATATTGTCCTTTTTATGGTAGATGCTGAAAAGAAAGTATCCGATACCGAGCGCAAAATAGCAGAGGATATGCAAAAATCGGGCATAGATACCATTTTGGTTATAAATAAGGCTGATAAAGTGGTAAAGGAAGAAATTCTTCCGATAATCGCAAGCTATGCAGGAGTTTGCGACTTTGCCGCTGTTGTACCGATTAGCGCCAAAACAGGCGATGGAGTAGAAATTTTGCTTGACGAGATGAAAAAACTGCTGCCAAAGGGGCCAAAATTTTATGATGAAGAGCTTGTAACCGACCAACAGGAAAAGCAAATAGCGGAGGAAATTATACGCGAAAAGATTTTGCGATTTTTGGATAAAGAAGTGCCGCACGGAATTGCGGTGCAAATAGAGAAAATGTCAGAGCTTGATAATATAACTAAAATTTATGCTTCAATCTATTGTGAAAAGGCAAGCCATAAGGGTATAATTATCGGCAAAAACGGCGAAATGCTGAAAAAAATCGGAAAGTGTGCAAGGGTCGATATAGAGGAAATGCTTGATAAAAAAGTTTATTTGGAGCTTTGGGTAAAGGTGAAAAATGACTGGCGTAACAGCGAAAAGCTGATTAAAAACTTCGGATTTGACCTATAACCAAAAAGTTACAGTATATTGATTGGCGAAATTACCAACCCTATTATGTAAAAGGGGGTAATTTTATGAATTTTGAAGATGTTTCGTGGGATATATTCAAGGCTACGGGAGATATTAACTCATATCTTTTGCACCGTGAAATAAAAAATGCGAGGGAAAAACAATGGAACGGGTCAAAACAAGAGCAATTGTTGCAAGAAGGGCAGACTACTCCGAATCAAACTGTATGCTGACGCTGTTTGCAGAAGGACTTGGAGTGATTTCTGCAAGCGTTTACGGAATAAAGAGTAATAAAAGCCGTATGCGTGCAGCAAGTCAGCCGTTGTGCTTTGCGGAATTTGTTCTTATAAAAGGCAAGGGTGATATCTACCGTGCCGAATCGGCAGAGATAATAGAAACATTCTATCCGATATCGGAGGATGTAAAAAAACTTGCACTTGCGGGTTACTTCCTTGAAGTGATAGGGGACAGCTTTTCCGCAGAGGACCCTCAATCCCTGACTTTGCTTTTAAATACCATTTATGCGCTTTCATATAAGGATATTGACTGTGCGGTAGCAAAAGCTGTTTTTGAGCTTAAAATTATGCAGTATTCGGGATATGAGCCAAATCTTGAAACTTGTATAAGATGCGGTAAAGCGGAAAATCTCATATCCTTTGATTTTGTGGGCGGAACACTTTGCAGGGATTGCAGTACGCACTTTGCGGCAGGGCTTTTACCTGATGTAAAAGAGGCTATGCGGTACATATTAAAATCGGATATAAAACGGATTTTTTCCTTTATTTTGCCGGAGCCTGCAAAGGCAAGCCTTTCAGAAATCTGTGAAAAATATATTCTGAGCAAAAGCGAAAAACATTATAAGTCACTTGAATACTATAAAAAAATAATGTAAGGAGAACAGTACATATGGAAAGACGCGATAAACGCAATTATTACCTTGATATTGCCCAGACGGTGGCGGAGCGCGGAACTTGTCTGCGCCGCAATTACGGGGCAATTATCGTAAAAAATGATGAAATTATTTCAACAGGCTATGTGGGTGCGCCAAGGGGCA
>DMLG01000076.1 GCA_003453455.1 Clostridiales bacterium | reverse complement strand
CTATAACAAAAAGTCTTATTATTGAATAGAGCTGTTTTTTCGTTTTAACTGCATTTGTTATGGTGAAATAGTATCCTATAAATATGAGGTATAATCCCCAAACCAAAATACTTTTTTTTGCACTAAACGAAAATATTGAGGAAATAAACATAAATATAAGAAAAAATCCTAACCCTGTGCCGATACTGTCAATTTTCCATTTAAAATCTTTTGTGCGTACAGTATAAAAGCAAAAACAAAATTCTGTATAAAGAACAAGCGCGGCAAGCAGCATTGTAGGCACGAATGGCGCTGAAAAAGCGGAGAAGAAAATGCCTGATATTGGGTACTTTAATACAAGAGCCGCTAACACTATTGCAAAAAATGGAATTATGGCAAAAATATACGATTTTTTAAGTAAAATTCCCGAAACTATGCCCACAACGAATGCAAAGAATAACGCACTGCGCTTTTTTAAATTTGTTTTATCGTAAATATCAAAGGATATATCAGAAAATCCAATCAAAGCCAGCAAAAACTTTACTGTTTTACTTTCTTCAAAGAAGTCTGTTACATTATAATCTGTAAAAAGAATTGCTATTCCAAGCAGCAACAAGACGGACATTTTAGCTGAAAAGGAAAAAGCGAAAAGTTGTCTTGAAAGAGCTATTCCAACCAGCATAAGTGCATAAAACTTTGTGTTAAGCGAAAGAGCATTGTCCAAAAATGCATAAAGATTTTTTAAAATCACGCTATTTTCATAAGCTGATGAAAAAAAATCTCCTGCCTTTTCAGAAATATTTTCTAAAACCAAAAAGGGCAAATGCACAATTTTATATAAAACAGACTGCTTCTGCACATCATGTTGACCGCAAGCCTTGATTTTTTGCATAATCACACTGTTTTTCCATGAAGAGGAAATAGCCGAATACACCTTGTCAAAGATCCGGTAAACAGCACTTTTCTTAAAGATGCGAAAAAAAGCATTAAAAAATCCGATTATATAGGCTATTAGTACGCTATGCATTATTCTCCGCCTCCTTTTTTCAGCAAATTCATTATAATATCGACTTTAAGTAAAATAGATAAAATCGCAAATATCAAAACTCCTACAAATCCGCAAACCGCAAGCACAATCACTTGCCCTGCAAGAGTTGCTATAAGGTTTTCTGAAAGCGATTTATAAATAAGAGTCATACCCAACGCCATACTAATGGCGGATATAAGCGTTTTTAGTAAATTCAAAAGGTCTGATTTTGTAAAAATAGGTTTATAGTATTTTTTCATAAAGGCATAATTTAAACCTGCATTTACATATGAGCCAACCGCAGCAGCTATCGCAAGTCCGGAAATTCCAAGCATTGATGACAGTGTATATGCGGTTATAATATTTGCTGCCATTGAAATAATAGCATTTATCATAGGCGTTTTTGAATTTCTCATAGAAAAGAATGCCTTTGAAAGTATCTCGTTATATGATAGGGCTATCATACCAAAAGCATACCAGAAAAGAGCCCCTGCCGTTCTTAGAGTATCTGTATAGGTAAATCCTCCGTGCTGATAGAGCACTGCAATAACAGGCTCTGAAAGCACCGCAGTTATTGCTGTTATAGGTAGAATTATCACTGTTATAGCTTTTAGCGAGGTTACAAGCATTTCTTTTGCTTCGTCTTTATTTCCGCTAACATATGCCCTTGACATCTTTGGAAAAAGCAGATTAGTTATTACAAAGGAGAAAACTCCTGTAATTACAATATATAATCTATTTGCATATTCCAAAGAGGATACGCCTCTTTCAATCCCTGATGCAAGCCGTGTATTTATAATGGTATATAAAGGCTGTACCCATGTGCTTACGAGCATAGGCAATGCAAGTTTCATTGCACTTTTAACATTTTCATCTTTAAAGTTTATAGATGGCCTAAATTTAAATTCAAACCGCATAAGTGACGGTATCTGAATGAAAACCTGCAAGCTCCATGCAATAACCATTGTAACTGCAAGTCCGTAAACGCCAAATTTTTTTCCAAAAAGCGCAAAATATAAAATTACCGCAAGATTGGAAACAAGGCTCATAATTGCGGGGATATTATACTCGCCAAAGGATTGCAAAATCCCAACAAAGGAAAATGCAAGACCTGTGCATATAATCATCGGAAACATTATTGCCGAAAGGCGCATTGCAAGGCTGTGCGTTTGGGCGTCAAAATCAGGCGCCATAAAATAAATCAGTTTATCGGAAAATGCAACACCGAAAACTGTAATAAGTCCCGTAACTAAGAGAACCATTCCGATAAATCGGTTTGCGAACAAAAGTGCCGCCTTTTTATCTTCTTTTTTTAATACACCGTTAAATATGGGTATAAAAGCAGCCGAAATAACTCCGCCAATTACTAAATCAAAAAGTGTTGTGGGAAGCTTTGTTGCAGCAAGATATGCGTCCGCCTCCATATCGGTCCCAAAAAAAGCAGCAATCAGCATATCTCTTATAAGTCCGCATACCTTCGCCAAAAATGTGGCGACTGCCATAAATCCTGCTGTTTTTAACATTTTACGCGAATTTTCCATTAGTTTTCTTCTCCGTTTAAGAGATTTTTCATAAGTTCTCCGTTTAATTCCGCTTTTTTTCGCATATCCCGTATCTCATACTTCATATGAGACTTTATAGCGTCATAATTTTCGCAAAGGCCGTCAAGCGTTTTGCATAAAATTTCTCTATTAATTTCGGTTACATCTATAAATCTGTCCTCGTTGATATATTCTAAAAACCCTTTCACCTTTGGGTCATATACAAGTCCTATTGCAGGAACAAGCATCTTTGCCGCATAAATAATGCTATGAAGCCTCATTCCTACACAAGTGTACATCTTACCTATAAGCGACAGAATTGTTTCAAAGGAATATTTTCCGCTCACTATTGTAGCGCTGTTTTTCATAGCATTTTTAATTTTTAGAGCTATTTGATAATCAACGCTTGTCTGCATGGGCAAAAATACGGTATAAATATCGTATTTTTCCTTTGCATAATCGCAAAATTCAGCGATAATTTTCACAAAATCAGAAGGGTTGTCCCTCCATTCCCTGACCGATATGCACATAAGCTTTTTGTCTTGCGGTATCTTATATATATCCAGAATTTTATCCGCATCGCCATTTTCTTGCAGCAGAAAAACAGGGTCTGCCGTAAGCTCTATGCGCGGTTTTGTCACACCAATTTGTTCAAGCTCATAAACAGAATTTTTGTCACGAAGAGTGATGAGGTCAACATCATTTAATACATTTTTTGTCTTTTCGATATTCTTAAATGAGGTTAAAGGCCCTATACCGTTTGCATACAGCATTACCTTCTTTTTAAAGAACCGCGCTATCTTAATAATCGCAAGATAGTATATGAGTGATTTTGTGCTTGTAGCATCCTGAATAAGCGTTCCGCCGCCTGAAATTAAAAGATTGCACTTTAATATATGAAAAATCACAGATATCGGATTATATCGATATACAGAAACTACGCCATAATCTGCGGCTGTCTTTTTTGGTGATTTTGAAAGTACGGTAATTTGCGCATTTTTATAGTCATTTCTTATTTGCCTGATTATGGTAAGAAGCAATGCGTCATCACCGCTGTTTTCAAACCCATAGTAGCCTGAAATAACGAATTTCATATTACTTCTCCTCCATAGCCTCTTTATAGACTTTTTCCGCATCATCAGCCATTTTTGCAACAGAATAATGCTCTAAAACAACCTCTCTTGAATACCGTGCCATTCTATCTATTTCATCTTCCCACATACCGAAAAAATTTGCTATGTCCTGTGTTAAAATTTCCGTCTGAGATTTTTCACAGCCCCGGCAGCAGAAATTAGTTGCAAATGCAATTTCCAGCTTATTCTCATCAAAAAGTCCGATATATCCCTCATTCCCTGCAATTATGCATGGCTTTTGCGATGCCATAGCCTCTAAGGCGGCTCTTGAAACACCTACAAAAAGGTTGGCTGCGGATATGATTTTATTTATATCTGTTCTCGCACCCGTCAGTATTATTATATCTTTTCCATATTTTTTATTTACCGCGTCTGCCTCTTTTTTGACATTATCAAAATCATTTCCGCCACCGACTATTATGCACTTTAAATTATCTATTACAGGGACAAGTGCGTCAACAGAAGAAATGAGCTGATGCGCTACTAAGCTTCTGTCCGAGTCCATACGGCTTACATATACTATTGTTTTATCACTTTCAGATATCGAAAATTCTTTTATTATATCATCACAAGGGTTATTTTTCTTAAATTTTTCGGTATCAATACCGTTTACGGTAACTGTAATATTCTTTTCAGG
>DMLG01000101.1 GCA_003453455.1 Clostridiales bacterium | reverse complement strand
ACCTCACATATGGTATGTATGGGACTTCGTGATGTTGTAATTGGAGAAGATCCCTTTGATGTTGAAAAAATATGGTACAAGATGTATGAGCTTTGCTATTACTACGGCAGAAGAAGTGTTGCAATACATGCTATGAGCGGTATAGATATGGCTATATGGGATATTATGGGTAAGAAATTAGGTATGCCTGTGCATAAGCTCCTGGGCGGTTCTTTCCGTGATAAAATCCCTGCATATTGCAGTGTTTTAATGCCTGATAATGAGGACGAAATTAAGCGCATAGCAGATACATATCTTCCGCAGGGGTATACAGGTATCAAATTTGGCTGGGGCGCTTTGGGACAAAGTGATAAGCGTGACTTAGAACTTGTACAAATGTGCAGAAAAGCTATGGGCGATGACCCTAAGCTTATGATAGATATCGGTATGGTATGGAAGGACTATAAAACAGCAGTACGCCTTTGCAATGCGTTTGAGCAAGAAGATGTATATTGGGTAGAGGAGCCGTTTAAGCCTGATGATTTAGAGGCATATAAAAGACTTACAAATTCTGTTAATATGCGTATTTCCGCAGGCGAAGAAGTAGGCACAATGTTTGAATTTAATGAGCTTATCGCAAACTGCGGTATCGACATCATTCAGCCTGATATAAGCCGCTGCGGTGGTATCACTATTGCCAAGAAGGTAATAGATATGGCATATCTTCATAAAATCCCTGTTATACCTCACGCTTTCAAGACAGGAATACTAATGAGCGCATCACTTCAGGTTATCGGTGCGACACCGAATGCCCTTTGGCTTGAATACTGCTGTCAGGAAACTGTTCTTTCCAAAAATCTTGTTAAAAAGCACTTCCAAATTGACAGTGAAGGCTTTGTAAATATTCCTGATAAACCGGGACTTGGCGTTGAAATAGACGAAGACATTCTTAAAAAGTACGAAGTAAAATGAGAAAGTGTTTTGAGTACCAGAAAAAACTACATGATACTTTAAGAAAAGAGCTGTATATCGGCATAACCGAAAAGGAAATCGAACAAATCATATTTTCCTTTGGCATAACTTGGCAGGGGGATATTGTATCGGGAATTAGAAGCGCAAATATAGAGGGCGAGGCAACTGACAGGAAGATAAAAGACGGGGACAGTCTCATAATTGATATACAGTTTTTTGACGGTGAAATGTGGTCTGATATAACAAGAACATACCTTTTCGGAAAACCGCAGGAAATGATGCTTGAAATGTATCAAAAGACCGAAAAAGCACTCAAAAACACAGAAAAGCTGTTAAAAAGCGGTACAAAATGTGCGGATATATATGATTTTCTGCAAAAAGAGATAAATTCAACTTATGCTTTTACGCATCACGCAGGGCATTTGATAGGAGATAAGCCGTTAATAAAACCGCAGTTTTTTCCCGACTCAAAGGAAACCCTGAAAACAGGTATGGCGATAACATTAGAGCCGGGAATTTATGTTCCCGAAAAGTTTGGAATAAGGATAGAAAATAACTATCTCATAACCGATAGCGGTTTTGAAACCCTTTTTGATTATACACAGAATATTAAAGATTTTACAATAACGAGGTAAACACTTATGATACAAGGACCTTACGGTGTTTTAATGACGCCTTTTACAGAGGACGGCAAGGTTGACTATGCCGCATACGAAAAGGAGCTTGATTTTGTTTCAAAATCAGATATAGGCGGCTTTTTTGTCTGCGGTACAACAGGCGAATTCATAAGCCTATCACCCCAAGAGAATAAAGAAATGCTGAAATTTGCTATGGACTTTTTCGGAGGCAAAAAGAAACTCTTGGCAGGCGCATCTTCTCCGAATTATCAGACAACGGTCGATTATATGAAATATGCAGCTTCAATAGGCTATGAAACTGCGGTAATCTGTCCTCCGTACTATTTTACAATGGGTGCAGAAGATGTGGGTAGGTACTATGAGCGACTTGCAGACGAGGATATATGCGACATTTTACTCTATCGAATACCTATGTTTACAAATACCATAGAAATACCTATATTTGAAAGACTTTTGGAAAAAAAGAGAATTGTTGCAATGAAGGATTCTTCTGCAAATATGAAGCAAATAGCCCACGAGGTCGACATAATAAACCGAAAAAGACCTGATTTTGTCCTGATGAGCGGAACGGACGATTGTTTAGTGCCTGCGCTTGTGTGCGGATGTAAGGGAAGTATGACAGCGTTTTCGGTAATACTTCCTGAAATAAATGCAAAAATATATAAACTGTTCTATGAAGGCAAAATAACGGAAGCAAATACTCTTAATCAAAGCTATTTGAAGCTTTTGAGATTGGCGGACTCTGCTATGTTCCCAAGCGGATATAAATATATCTTCTCAAGACGTGGCTTTTCTATGGGCTCATGTCAGGCAGAGGATAGAATAAAGCTTGAAAGTATGAAAGCGGATATTGATAACGAACTTAAAATATTGGGAGTGATTTAATGAAAGCGGCACTTTGGGATAAAATCGGACATATAAGCATAATAGATACGCCAAAACCACAGGCGGATAAGGATAGTGCAGTTGTTA
>DMLG01000005.1 GCA_003453455.1 Clostridiales bacterium | reverse complement strand
TCTTTTGTCCATTGATAGCTTTGGATAAAGCCGTAAATTGCCCAGCCTTGGCCTCTTGTCCAAGACGAGCCTTGCTTATATCCTTGTCCGCCAAGGTCTTCAAGTCGTTCACCCGTTTCGGTATCAAACTTGACAATATGGCAAACGCTTCCGTTATCACGGACAAAGTTCTTTATAACGCTATCAGCGTGTGACATAGCAATCTTTTTAAAACGAGCATCCTTTTCCTGCTCGCTTGCCCAATATAGAAGCGGCAAATTCATCATACAGTCAATTATGGCGACACCCTTTCTGCTATCGCTGTTCCATGCTCTTATTGTTTTTGTTGTAAGGTCGTATCTTGATGCTAAAACACTCGCCGCTAAAAGCGCATCATTTTTAGCTTTTTTATCCTTAAAATGCTTAAAATGCTCCACACCCGACAGAAGCCATAAAAAACCTAAATCGTGGTCATCTTTTTCATATTCATAAAGCACTTTTTCAAGTTTTTTCTCACAGCCTATGGCGTAATCTGTATAAGGCTTATCGCCTGTTACATCGTACATCTGCCAGAGAATTCCTGCCCAAAAAGAATTTGTCCACCAAAACGGCATATCCTGTGACATATCATTATATTTTCCGTCATATGTTGTATATGGCAGCGCATCTTTCAGGCAAGATGCGGGTTTTGCAATCTTGTCTATTGATCTTTCCTTGATATCATGTATATTCATATATACTCTCCTTGTTTCATATTACTTTAACACTACATCAGCATTTTGACAAGTTTTTTCATCTTATGTTGCGATTAATAGGCTGATTCGCAAGGCATCGTCAAAATCATAAAGCGCACTTTTTGGCAATACCGCATCCAAATCAATTACGCAAAGAGTCTCACTTTTTTTCCTTCCAAATAGTATATTACCTATTTTCGTGTCGTTATGCGTAACTTTTAATGGTATTTCACCGCTTTCAAGTCCATCTGTTTCCTTGCTTGCAAATTTACTGGTTTCTATTGCATACTCAATTTCTATTGCACAGTTCTTTCGTTGATTTCTTTTATAAATACACACTTTATTGCAGAAAACATAAATGCATCTTCAATACAAGATGCATTTATGTTTGTTCTACATATCTTTCAAAAGCACTTCTTTATTTGTTCCATAAAAAATATCGTCATGTCCGCTTATAAGTTTGCAAAAATCCTCCATTTTATCCCATGTATCGTGCAGGTCATATTCATAGCTATGTCCCCATATATAGAATATCTTGGGCGTATCGGTTTTCAACTCTATAAATTTATGTGCAAGCTCGAACATCTTGTCCATTTCATAAATGTGTATTGTAGGATTAAATTCAATCAGGTCGTCTTGCACATCAAAATTGTATGTAGATGTTATCGTTCTTGCATATTTTATTGATGTATTTTTCCGTATAAAATCAACAACATAATCATTATGATTCTTCTCGCCTCCGCCGGGATATGCCATTCCGACAATATCATACCCGCAAAGTACGGAAAATATTTTTTGGTCTGCCGTTATCTGATAGAGAAGCTCTTCATCAGAAAGCTCGGTAAGGTATGGGTGTGTAAATGAATGCGCCGCAATCTCATGATTTTTATACACCTGCGCCACTTCGTCTACTCTTACCTTATTCCGCAAATCCTTTCTTCCGCTTGTATCAACATTGCCCAAAAACCCCGAATTTATATTGAATGTCGATTTTAACCCATATTTATCAAACATTTCAATAAGCTTTATATCCTGTCTTACCCCGTCGTCAAAGCTGAAGGTTACCGCCTTTAATTTATTATCCCACATAATGTTTTCTCCTCATTTGCTGTTTTCTCCGATTTTTATTTCAATTCTGAATTTATTTATCAGTTTCTTATACGGTTTAAAATCAATATAATATGCCGTTTTTTTGCCGTCACCCTGCCGTCCTGTATCATAGCTCTCACTTCCAATACAGACCTCAAAATTTCCCTTTTCAAAAAGAATTTTTGTGCTTCCAAGCGTCACAAATCCATCACAAATCTGAGGCTTAACGAAGCTTACAAGTCTTTCGCATATACTTTCAGTATTTTCCGAATAGTCAAATTCATCATTCAAAATGACTGAGTCTTCCGTAAATTCAAATGTACGATCAATTCTTTCTATAATCCCGTCCTCATAAGCACCTTCAATATCAAGAGAGAACCTGCTTTGTTCCGCCTTTACATTTTTCGCTCTATATTCTGTTCCCGCCATCTGATATTTTGCGTTTATGACAGGAACACTATGTCCTTGCGAACCATTCATAAAAATTGTATAGCGAGTATCGGGATTAAAAGTATCTTTTGTGTATTCTCCGCGCCCGACATCAGCGATGGGTACATTATCATTTTTATCCACAATCATAAAGCTACCAATATCATTGTGATTATGAGGTTCACTGTTAGTGCCGCCTTTAGCCGCAAAGCTGTATTTTTTACTTCTTTTTACAAAAATCTGTGAGTTTTCAAAATATGTTGTGTCGAAAGGCCATTCATCCGCTTTATAATCAGTATCAAACCACAAAAGACCTGTTACTGAGAATATGTTATCCTGATGTGTGCCCAGTGCAATTTCCGGGTAAAGTATATCCTTTCCGTATATCTTCCGTAAAAATGACAGATTTTTAGTATCAGTATAGTAATTCAGGCTACTGTCCGATACAGAATATACCTTTGTTTGTCCCATACGCACTTTTTGAGGAAACATGGCAATATTCTTTATCTTTGGATTGTCAAAATAATTCTTTTTACCGTCTGTAAAAGTATGGACAAGCTGTGCAAAATAAAGAAAATGTCCAAATCCATACGACCAATATATAATTCCTTCCTTACAGCAGCCGTCATCCTCATAGCCTTTAAGGAAGTTATCAATAGCCTTATAAAGTCTTGGCATAAACTCCTTTATTTCTTCTTCTGTTCCGAAATGCAGCAGTACAGACGCAGAACAGCTCGAACAAACCGAAGCCCAATTGCTTGTAGACCTTTCCCAGCCGCACTCTTTTTTCAGTCCTTCGATTATTCTTTTGCGAAGCTCATATTCAATTCTTTCATTAACATATTTCGGCAGAATATCACCATTCAAAACAGCAATCTCTGTAAGAATTTTTGCTGTCTCCCCATTTGCCAGATCAATACGGCTTACAATTTCCGTCGGAGCAGGATTTTTTTCCATACCTGCGTGAGCAGGAAGACACCATGTATATTCGTCACATATAGTAAAAATCGCATCAACAAGCGGCTTTACATACTTTTTATCGTTTGTAAGCCAAAGTGCCGCAGAAAGAGACGCAAGGTCATCTCTGCGCTCATAATATTTATTTTCAAAGTCTGTTCTGTTCCCGGTCTCATAAAAAAGCATATATTCGCTCATCTTAATAACGGGATATTCTTTGTTTTGCGCATTGTCTGCCTTTTTTATGATATTATCAATCAAAGGCTTTGCCACCTCAGATTTTAGAAGTGCGGCTCTTTGCTTTTCAATATCAATGCCAAAATAATTATTCATAACCCTTTTATCCCTTTACTCCACCGAGGTTCATTCCACCCATTATCTGTTTCTGGAACAGCGCAAAAATTATTATCTGCGGTGCTACCGTAAAAATAATACCCATCATTTTTATATCATCTGTTACATTTCCTTGTTGCTGAATCTTATACACCTGCACTCCCAATGTGTATTTTTGCGGATTGGTAAGTATGAGATTTGGCCAGAAAAAGTTTCCGAACTGTCCGTTAAAAGTAAACAGCGCCACTGTCATAATTACAGGCATACTGAGTGGTATCATAATTTTTGTAAAAATGGTCAGGTTTGATGCTCCGTCAATTTTTGCCGCTTCAATAAGGGAATTTGAAACTCCGTCAAAATTCGTTTTAAACAGAACTATATTGAACATACTTGCTCCCGCCATAAGCCACATAGGCCAATAGGTATTAAGCAGACCTGCGTTTTTAAATGTTATATAAATCGGAACTGTTGTGCCTGTTGTCGGCAATATCATAAGACAAAATACTGTGCTTAAAATTGCCTTGTATCCCTTTGGTCTGAGTCTTGACAAAACATATCCCGCAAGACCCGAAACAATAAGGTCTGATATTACGCAGCCTATAGCAAGAAAAAATGTGTTTAAATAGAATTTACTGTATTTTAATGTATTCCACGCATCTACAATCTTATGTAAGTTAAATTCTTTCGGAAAGAATGTAACATTCTTACTTGCATTTATTTCTGCCGCAGTCTTAAAACCCGAAACCGCAAGCCATAGGCACGGGAGTACAACTATCGCAAACCAAAAAAGCATAAATACGCAGAGAAAGGCATAAAACAGTTTGTATTTAAACTGCTTCATATCTGAGGTACACAAGGCACCGCTATTCATATTTGCAAATTTCCCTTTAACTTTTTTCATATTCGCCGCACCTCCTATTACATCTGATTTTCCTGTATTTTTTTATCAAGCTTGAAGTAGCCTACGGCAACTATCGACAGGAATATAAACATCATTACGCCAAGTGCTAACGCATATTGCGCATTTTGTCCGCCGTTTTCGAATGCGTATCTGTAATTTAAGAGTCCCAAGGTGACAGAAGCGTTATTCGGTCCGCCTCCCGTCATCTGCAAAACCTGCTCCATAATATTGAACACGCTGATAATCTGCCTTGCTGCAAATAAAATCAGCATTCCGTACATATAAGGAACAGTTACAATCGTAACCCTTTTGAAATATCCTGCACCGTCCATAAGCGCGGCTTCATATATTTCCCGATTTATTCCCTGCATTGCCGCAAAATAGTAAAGTGCAGTACCGCCGCAGCCGTTCCATGTCATAGAAACAATAATCCACAGAATTGTAAATCTTGAATCCTGCAACCATTGATACGGTGCTATTCCGAATTTCCCCATAATAAGATTCATAAGCCCTGCCGGCGAAGGATTGTAAATAAACACCCACAAAAGCGATATAGCCATCCCCGGCATAATGCTCGGAAAATAGACAAGCACGCGCGTCAGCTTTCTGAAATGCAAAAGCTCATTCATTACCAATGCCAAAATAAACGGTATTGGAAAGCCTATAATCAGCGAATAAAAAACATAAAGCAATGTATTTTTTACTGTACGCAAAAAATCAGGGCGTGAAACAACGGTTATGTAGTTTTTTAAGCCAACAAATTCCTTTGCTTCATACATTACCATTTTATGAAATGACCAGTAAATACTCAAAATTTGTGGCCTTAGTGTGAAGAAAAAAACGCACAAAA
>DMLG01000057.1 GCA_003453455.1 Clostridiales bacterium | reverse complement strand
TACCTCAAATTGAGATAATTTCCGATATAACAAAACTGCTATCTTATTTCTACGCCCGCAGACGGAGCTTTTATCAAAAGTTTATTGATAAACATAAAACCCCGTGCCAAAAATCTTTTCTGATTTTAAGAAAATTATGAAGGCATTTTCGTCGGCTGCCTTTATCATCTTGTGGAAATCGGGCATCTGATTATTCTTTATAGCACAAATAAGCAACTTTTTATCATTTTTTGAGTATGCTCCTTTTGCGGAAAGGATAGTAACTCCCCGCTTGCTGTTTTCCATAATTGCTATTGATATTTCATCGCCTTTTTCAGTAACTACAAGTGCAAGTTTTGATTGATTTAGCTTATCGATAAAAAAGTCAATTACAATACTTGAAATTATGAGTCCGAAAACTCCGTAGAGTGCAAGCTCTGTATTACGGAAAATCAAAATAGAAATGAAAATTATAATGCTGTCGATAATCAAAAGAAGTCTGCCTATGGGGAAATAAGGGACTTTATGCTGTATAAGCCTGCCGACTATGTCGCTTCCGCCGGTGTTCGCATTTTCAGAAAATGTGAGTGCTGTCCCAAGCCCTGAAATTGTACTGCCAAAAAATGCGGCTAAAAAGAGATTGTTTGTTGCGGGGGGCAGTTCTGAAAATAACTGCACTAAAAGGGAGAGAAGAAGAGTTGAAACAAGTGATATAGCTCCGAATTTTTTTCCTAAAACCTTTCCTCCTGCAAATACTAAACATGAGTTTATAAAAAAATAAACCATACCGGGGGGAAAGCCTGTTGTAAATAAAATCGCAGCAATCCCCGAAACGCCGCCTGTTACGATTTTATTAGGTATATAAAAAAGACTAACCCCAAAGGCAGTTAAAGTTATTCCTGTAAAAATGATTAAAGTGGATCTGATTTTTTTATACACGATAATACTCCTAAACAAAAAAAGACACGCAAGATAGTTAAAGCGCGTCTTTTCTTTGGTTTATTTATCTGATTTCTTTGTAGCCTTTTTCGCAGTTTCGGCCTTTTTTTCTGTTTTCTTAACAGCTGTCTTTTTTGCTGCCGGTTTTTTTGCAGTGCTTTTAGCCACAATCTTTTTTTCAGGCTTTTTAAGCTGGTCTGCATAGCTTAAAAGCTCTTCAAGATTTCCGCTTATTATAAGCTTTCCGTCATTTACCGCTTTTTTCATATCCAGCTTTCCGTCAGCAATATCTTTGATGTCTTTAAACGCAGCCTCTACATCGGCGTCAAAATCAAAGTAGTTATAAGGCTCTACAAAGAACCTGCCGTCCTTTTGTTCAATATAAAATGTACCGCCGCAGTCGTAATCAGTCATTCTTACCTGAATGGCAAAATGGTTGTCCAAAGCCTTCACCTTTGTCTTTTTAAGAGAAGTTTTGATTTTTCCGAATGCTTCTTCAAAATACATAAAATCACCCTTTCTAAATATTTGTTATACTTAAAATTATATGTAAAAAATAAGCATTATATGCATACTATAACATATTTTTTACAAAAATGCAAATAATATAAAAAAATAATTGAAGGTGATAAAAATGAAGAATGAAAATCAGGAAGAATATGAATCAGGTGGCGTGATAGCCGTAAAAAGCAAGCGTGCATCAATAAAGTGTCTTAATATTATAGGAACAATTGAGGGGCATAATCTGGCGGATAATAGCTGCAAAACAACAAAATATGAACATGTTTTGCCTGAGCTTGTGCGTATTGAAGAAGATGACAAAATTGAGGGACTTTTGATTTTATTAAACACCGTTGGAGGTGATGTTGAGGCAGGGCTGGCGATTGCGGAGATGATTTCAGGGCTTTCTAAACCAAAAGTTTCGCTTGTTTTAGGGGGAGGTCATTCAATAGGTGTACCTTTGGCAGTTTCTGCTGATGTTTCTTTTATTGCACGCTCTGCTACGATGACGGTGCACCCTATGCGCACAAATGGAGTGGTTATCGGTGTTTCGCAGACATTTCAGTATATGATGCGTATGCAGGACAGGATAATAGATTTTATTGACCGCCATTCAAAAATTGATTTTGAGGCGTATAAAAAGCTAATGCTTGCAACTGACGAAATAGCAAATGATGTCGGAACTGTACTTTTTGGGGAAAAAGCAGTAGAATGCGGACTTATTGATAATGTGGGGACGCTTCACGATGCCCTTGAATGTCTGTATAATCTTATCGATGAGAAAAAAATTGACAAAAGCGGCGAGAAGTGATATAATCGGACCTGTCAAGATAGTTAGCGGAGGGTAATTATGCGGGAGAAATTTGATATAACAGGAATGAGCTGTTCTGCTTGCTCTGCAAGAATTCAGAATGCCGTATCTAAAATGGATGGGGTAGGAAAAGCCGAGGTAAACTTGCTGACTGAAACTATGCAGGTAGAATATGACGAATCAAAAATAAATAACGATGCTATTATAGAAAAGGTTGTAAGTTTGGGGTATGGGGCGCAGATAAAGGGCGCCTCATCTCAAAAAGCAGCGCTGCCAAAGGAAAAGGAGTCACAAAAACTTAAAAAGCGCTTTTTTGTGTCCCTTATATTCTTGCTTCCGCTTATGTATGTGTCAATGGGGCATATGTTGGGATTTTGGCTGCCCAAATTTTTGATGGGTGAAAAAAATGCGGTGAGTTATGCATTTTTGCAGTTTTTGATATGTATTCCTGTTGTTTTTATAAATAGAAAATATTATAAAAACGGATTTTCTGCGCTGATTTCCGCATCTCCCAATATGGATAGCTTGATTGCAGTAGGCTCGGGAGTATCGCTTGTTTACGGAATATTTGAGATTTTCCGTATGAGCTATGGTTTAGGTGCAGGTGATTTTGAAATAGTAGAAAGATATCGGCATAATTTATATTTTGAAACAGCTGCTATGATACCGACGCTTATCACATTAGGGAAATATTTTGAGGCGCGCGCAAAGGGCAAGACAAGCGAGGCGATAGAAAAAATTATGAATTTGTCGCCTAAAACGGCGGTTATTTTGGAGAATGACGAGGAAAAGGAAATTGATGTAGAAAGCCTCAAAATAGGTGATGTTGTTGTCGCAAAACCCGGTATGAGCTTGCCGTGTGACGGCGAAATAATTTTTGGTGAAACGCTTATAGATGAGTCAATGCTAACGGGAGAGAGCATACCGGCAGAAAAGCGCATAGGTGATAAGGTTACGGCGTCAACGGTAAATAAATCGGGATACATACGCATTAGGGCAGAGAGAGTGGGCGAAAACACAACTTTTTCCGAAATTGTGCGCCTGATAGAAGAGGCATCCGGCAAAAAAGCGCCTGTTTCAAAGCTTGCAGATAGGATTTCTGCTGTTTTTGTGCCGATAGTTATGCTGATAGCTTTAATAACATTTGTAATATGGCTCGCATTTGGTGCGGCATTTGAGGATGCACTTTCCTTTGGAATATGCGTGCTTGTTATATCATGCCCGTGCGCGTTAGGACTTGCAACGCCCGTTGCCGTTATGGTAGGTACGGGAAAGGGTGCGGAAAACGGGATTTTGATAAAATCAGGCGAGGCGCTTGAAACGGCACATTCTATTGATTGCGTGGTCTTTGACAAAACGGGTACAATAACAGAAGGAGTTCCAAAAGTAACCGACTGCGTAGGGGATGGGGAACGGTTTTTGCCAATAGCGGCTGCACTTGAAGAAAAGAGCGAACACCCGATAGCAGGAGCAATTTTACGGTATGCTGAGGAAAATTCAATAAAAGGACTTCAATCGGATAATTTTGAAGCGCTTTTCGGAATAGGTGTAAAGGCAAATATAGACGGAAAAGAGTGTTTTGCGGTCAAGAAGAAATTTGCTGACGATAATGGTATAGATATTTCCGGGTTTAAAGATAAATACAATGAGCTTTCAAAGCAGGGTAAGACAGTCATATTTGTCATAGAAGAAAAGACTGCAATAGGAATGTTGGCGATTTCGGATACAATAAGACCGAGTGCTAAGCGGGCAACAGAAGAACTTTGCAATATGGGAGCCGAGGTCGTAATGCTGACAGGAGATAATGAGCTTTCGGCAGGCGAAATTGCAAGAAAATCAGGGATAAAAACAGTCATAGCTAATGTTATGCCAAAGGATAAGGAGCAAAAGCTTCGTGAGCTTATGAAGGGCGGCAAAAAGGTCGCGATGGTTGGCGACGGAATAAATGACGCACCTGCGCTTATGGCAAGCGATGTGGGTATTGCAATAGGCGGCGGAACAGACGCAGCTATTGAAAGCAGCGATATTGTTATTTTGGGAGATAATCTTTTGGCAGTGCCAAACGCGCTCAAACTTTCAAAGAAAGTTATGAAGAATATAAAGGAAAATCTGTTCTGGGCATTTTTCTATAATGTTATCGGTATTCCGATAGCGGCAGGAGTGCTTTATCCTGTCTTTGGGGTAAAACTGAGTCCTATGCTTGGCGCACTTTTTATGAGTATGTCAAGTGTATGCGTTGTAAGCAACGCACTAAGATTAAAACGCGTGAAATTTGAAAGTGAAGATATAAAAATGGAGGAAAAGAAAATGAAGAAAGTAAAAATTGACGGTATGATGTGTATGCACTGTGTTGCGCATGTAAAAGAAGCATTCCAAAAGGAAAATATAGATGCTGATGTGGTGCTTGAAGAAAAATGTGCGTATATTCCAGACGGAGTTGATGAAGAAAAGGTCAGGGAAATTGTAAAAAACAGCGGCTATACATTTTTGGGAATAGAATAGAAAAGAGGGCCTTTTAAGCCCTCTATTTTATTGCTGTTAATATGTGCATATTTCTTAGCTGGGAATCGGAAATCTGGTCGTTTACGGAATATGCGTGCTTTTCAAGGTCCAAGCATATTGCTTCGGTAAGCGATTGGTTTTGTAGCTCGTCGATTACCATTTTTGCAACATCCTCAATGATGTCAGCCTTTGTTTGACATAACGCTTCGTCATTTTCCGAGCTTATCAAAAATTCAAGTGTATCGCAAAGTGATGAAAGTTTGGGAAGTTCTTTCATTGCCTTAAAGCACCATTTGTAATACGGAACATAGCGCTTGTTAAGTAAAAAAATCGAATTTATAGAAGCTTTTACAAATTCAAAAACCGCAAGCTGTGCCGCACCCGTTTCCTTGTGTGCAAGGCAGCGCAAGTAGTTGTACTGACCTGCCTGAGCCATAATCAAAAGATTTCCGCTGAGCTTTTTAAGGCGAATATCTTCCGGCATATAGGCTATGGAGTTTCTTATAGAAGTCATAAGTCCAAGCCCGTCAAAAAAGATTTTACCGTTTGTTGCCTCCAAAAGCGAGTTTTCGCTAACAGTAAGCCACTCTATGACAGATAAATTTGCATCTTTTTCACCTGTTTTTTCGGTGAAAAAGTCACCAATGCGTATAACTCCGTGCCTTCCGCCTCCTACGGGACTTATAAGGCTCTTTTTTATGCCCATAAACTCCTTTGGGAGTTTTGCGTATGCCCGTTCTAATGCAAATGCTTTTTTTCGGTCTATAATGTCCTCATCAGGGATAAAGATGCAAAATCCTGCCTCAAAATCGTGGTCGCGCGAAATATCGTCATCAAATCCAAAACATTCCGACCCGCTTCCTGCAAGTCCTATGGCGATTTTGTCCTTTATGTCGGAAAAATCCTCGTCTATCATTTTTTTGCCGAACTCAAAATAGTATTTTTCTGCAATTTCAAGACCTTTCATATATCTTTTTTGCCCTCTCTTTTAAATCTTTCTCGTATAAAAAATACCCGTAATAGCCAAAGGTAGGCGCACATTTTTCGCAGACAAACGCATAGTAGCCGTCACGCTCATTTTGGCTGTCGTCTAAGGCATTTTGCGCCTTTTCCAAAAGTGCGTTTATTTCCTTTTCCGCATTTTCAAGCCCTAATTGCGCCTCTTTTGCGTTTGCTATATTGAGATAGGAAATAGCGCAGTCCAAAAGTCCGTTTTTTTTGTGCATCATAACATTTATTGCTTTGTCATAATAAATATATGCCTTTTCAAATTCGCCCAAATCGGTAAGGGTTAGTGCCATATTGTTGTAAAGACCGCCCATACGGCTGTCGGATTTTTCGAGATTTTTCTCATAAATCTCTTTTGCTTTTTCAAAATATGTTATTGATTTTTGCGGATTTCCGTAGGCTTTGTAAGCAGTTCCTGCATTTAAATATGCAGTCCCTGCCGATACGGAAGTTTCGTTATCCATAGTTTTTAAAAGCTCTAAAACATCTTCTGTCTCTTTTATCGCCTTGTCCATTTTGCCGATTTTGCGGTATAATCCCATAAGTTCATTTTTTACTGTGAATACGCCGTCTAAATCGCCCTCTTGTTCGGCTTCTGCAAGCCAGTATAGAAGGTGGGAAAGCGCTCCGTCGTAATCATTTTTGGCAAAATAGCTGTCAAGCTTTTCAATAATTCTGCCAATAGGGATTCGCTTTATATTCTTTTTAAATAAATCTGTGCAAAACGGGCATTGCGGGTCTGTATAATCTTCTATTTCCATAAGAAAACCCCCTTTTTTCAAATTTTACCATAAATCCTCACCTTTTGCAAGGGAATAAGTTGCGCATTATAAATAAAGGTGATATAATCGGGGTGAAGAGGAGCGGATTTTTGTGGAGTGGTATAAATTCAATATAAACGATTTAGCGGAAGAAGAATATAAGGAATTTTTTGAGCTTTTAAATCCGAAAAAAAGAGAGAGGATCAAAAGGCTTAAAAAAACTGACGATAAAAAAAGAAGTGTTTGCGCAGAAATGCTGGTAAAAAGCGTAATTTCTAAAAAATACGGCATAAATATAGAAGATATTGTGATTGATACATATGAAAACGGCAAACCCTTTTGTAAAAATGTAGATGTAGCCTTTAATATAAGTCATTCGGGAGAATATGCGGTATGTGCCTTTGGCGAAAAAGCAATAGGAATTGATATACAAAAAATCGTGCCGTATAATGAAAAAACCGCAAAAAAGGTATGTTTAAGGGAAGAATTTGAAGCTGTCGAAAAGAGTGCTGATAAAGCGGCAGAATTTATAAAACTGTGGACTAAAAAAGAGGCGGCATTAAAAATGCAGGGAGATATCTCCTTTTGTGATATAAAGACCTGCACAAAGGGTAAAAGGATTGAAACCTTTCGGTTTTCAGATTATTTTGTAAGCATATGCGAAAAATAAATATTTTTCTTGCAAAATCGGCTATAATATGATATTATAAGAATTGCCAAACAATATTTTAATATTTACATTTACACGGTGTGCTTGATAAAAGCACATACGCTCTATTACTGTGTATTGTGTAAATATTTGTAATTTTGTTTGGCGACAAAGCGGAGCTATGTGTTTTTTGTGCATAGCCCTGCTATGCACTTTTTTAATGGGGGAATATTTATGAATTTAAAGCTTGAATTGCTGCAAGGCGCACTTTGTGATGCTGTTAGAAATAGCCTAAACTATGCCGAATGTAGCGGTGAAATCAATGCGGACGAGATAGCGGATACAACGGCAATCAAAGCATTATCGGAAATACAGGAAATCTTAAAAGCTGAGGAAAAGACAGATTTTGAGATGGTAGATGAAATAGTAGATGTTTTTGGGAAGTATAACCTTGATTTTGGCGGTTGTCACGATTTTTGATTTAAAAAAGAGGCTAATTAAAGCCTCTTTTTTAAATTAAATCAGCGAGTTCCAAAATCATTTTTTCGGTCTTGTCCCAGCCAAGACAAGGGTCGGTAATAGACTGACCGTAAACGCCGCCATTAGGTTTTTGGTTTCCGTCCTCCAAATATGACTCAATCATAAGACCTTTTAACATTTTTCCTATGTTATCAGAAAGTCTTGCGCTGTGCAGAATTTCCTTTGCAATGCGTGGCTGCTGTTCCCAGCGCTTGCCTGAATTTGCGTGGTTTGTATCAATTATAACAGCAGGATTTTTTAGTCCGCTTTCTTCATACATTTCCCATAAAAGCTGTAAATCTTCAAAGTGGTAGTTGGGAACAGAGCGCCCGTGCTTGTTGGAATAACCGCGGAGGATTGCATGAGCAAGGGGATTTCCCTTACTTTTAACCTCCCAGCCCGAATATACGAAAGTATGAGGGTGCTGAGCGGCGGTTATGGAATTCATCATAACGGATAAGTCACCGCCCGTCGGATTTTTCATACCGACAGGAATATCCAGTCCGCTTGCAGTTAAGCGGTGCTGCTGGTTTTCCGTTGACCTTGCGCCTACCGCAACATATGAAAGGCAATCGGAAAGGTATCTGTGATTTTCAGGATATAGCATCTCGTCTGCACAGGAAAATCCCGTTTGCTCTAAAGCGTCGATATGCAGTTTGCGTATTGAAATAAGCCCCTTTAACATATCGGGGGATTCATTGGGATTTGGCTGATGGAGCATACCTTTGTAACCGTCGCCCGTTGTTCTTGGTTTATTTGTGTAAATGCGCGGAACCATAATAATCTTGTCCGAAACCTTTTCCTGTAAAACTTTGAGCCGTGAAATATAGTCTAAAACGGCGTCTTCACGGTCAGCAGAGCATGGCCCTATTATAAGCAAAAGCTTTTTGCTTTCACCTTCAAAAATTTTCCGTATTTCCTCGTCATTCTCCTGCTTTTTCTTTTTCATAGCGGAGGATAGAGGGTACATTTCCTTAATAACTGCCGCTGTCGGCATTTCCCTTTTAAATTCCATATTCATAACAAGTCATATCCTTTCCTTTTATCAAATAGTTCGCGGTTTTTTGTTGACTTTCGCATAAGCTCGCGCATTTTTTCTGTATCGCCCTGCAAAATCAGGTCATATAGTCTGTCGAAAGATTTTTTAAATAAATCCATTTCGCCAAGAAGTGTTTTTCTGTTTAGTAAAAACAGTTCGCTCCACATTTTGTCATTTATTTTGGCAATTCGGGTTAAGTCCCTGAACGAATCTCCGCTATACTCTGCCATACCGCTCATATCACGGCAGGTCATAAGAGAGATTGCGATACAATGCGTAAGCTGTGATAAAAAGCCTATTACCTCATCATGCTTTTCCGGGGAGAGTGCCGATATATTTGAAAAACCAAGCAAATTCCCTAAATCACGGCACAAATTTATTGCATCCTCGCTGTTTTTCTCGGTAGGCGTTATAATAAAATTCGCACCCTTAAAAATTTCGGATGAAGCATTTTTGATACCGCTTGATTCGCGCCCTGCCATAGGGTGTGCGCCGATAAATTCAAGGTCTTCCCGAAGCATTTCCTGCAGCTTATAAATAAATGTGCATTTAATACCTGTAACATCTGAAATTACTGCGTTTTTCTTTATAAACTGCTGATTTTTGCGTAGCCAATCAAGAATTACACCTTCATAAACAGCAAATATTATTAAATCAAACTGCGATATATACGAGCCTTCCGGAGAAGCTTTGCATGATTTTACAAAATTGTTTTTGAGCGCATAATCTATGGTTTTTTTGTCCGTGTCTAAACCGCCGACAAAATAGCCTTTTTCGGAAAGCGCTTTTGCATAGCTTGCGCCAATCAGACCAAGACCGACAATTAAAATTTTTGTATTCTTATCAAGTTTCATAACTAACCTCCGCTCCAAGAGAAGATAAAACCTCGAAGAAATTGGGGTAACTCTTTGAAATTGCCCCGCAATCCTCTATAATACCGCCAGTTTTGGTTAAAAGCATTGCGCACGCCATAACAATTCGGTGGTCATTATGCGATGATATGGCACATTTGGGCGGTTTTAAAGTTCCATTGCAAATCACAACCCGGTTTTCGTAAATTTCGGTCTTTATTCCGAATTTTGCAAGCTCTTCCTTCATTGCCTCGGCTCTGTCGCTTTCCTTTATTTTAAGACGCCTGGTACCGATAAATTCAGCACCGCCCTGCACTGCTGCAAGTGCGAATAAGACAGGCGCTAAATCAGGACATGAGGAAATGTCGATTAGGGGATTTTCCTCTTTCAAAATTTTTATATATTCCGTTATAATTTTGTCGCCTTGCAGGCTGTTTTCAGAAAGTCCCAAAATGTCAATATCTGCGCCAAGTGCATTGAGTGCGAAAAATACGGCGGAATTTGACCAATCGCCTGTAACAGTCATATTTTTCGGACAGTATTTTTGATTGCCTTTTACTAAGTATGAGTTTTCGCCGTCTTTGGCGATTTCTATACCAAATTCTTTTAGCACCGAAAGCGTTATATCAATATACGGCTTGCTTTCAACGGGCGGTATTACCGTTATTTTGCTGTCTCCGTCTAAAAGGGGAAGAGCAAACAAAAGTCCGCTTATAAACTGACTGCTGATATTTCCCGTAACCGTATATTCTGAGGATTTTAGCCGACCTTTTAAAGTTATACTTTTATCAGTTTTTGAAATTTCAATCCCGATTTTTTTGAAAATATCTTCATATACGCTTATTCCTCGCTCGATAAGTCTGCTGCTTCCTTCAAAAACCGAAAAATCATATAAA
>DMLG01000115.1 GCA_003453455.1 Clostridiales bacterium | reverse complement strand
ATTCCTCGGGTGATGAGTGCCGCGCGTGTGTTATCACCATAGCCTATGCCGTCGGATATGCCTGCGCAAAGTGCGATTACATTCTTTATCGCACCGCCAAGTTCAACGCCCAATATATCGCCCGATGTGTAAACTCTGAAATTTTCGGTTGTGAAAATTTCCTGAATATACTTTGCCGTTTTTTCGCTAGAAGCGGCTACAACATTAACGGTTGGCAGTCCGATACTGACTTCCTCTGCATGGGACGGTCCGCTCATAACGGCTATGTTTGCTTTTGGCAGCTCCTCCCGGTAAACCTGTGACAGAGTCAGGAGAGTTTTATCTTCAAGTCCCTTTGAGAGATTTACCACAATTTGCCCGTCTTTGATACATTTTGAGAGCTGCTTTGCTGTTGTGCGCGTTGCAATGCTTGGCGCAACGGTTACTATCAAATCTGCGCCGCTTGTGCAAAACGCCATATCGTGCGAGCAGATAATATTATCGGGGAAGTGTCTCCCGGGGAGAACATCTTTATTTTCGCGGTCTTTGTTTAGTCTGTCGGTCTCGGCTTGCTGCCAGCTCCAAAGATATACACTGTAACCCTTATTTGCGAGCAGAATTGCCGCTGCACATCCCCAGCTGCCAGAGCCTATAACTGCAATTTTCATCTTATTCCTCCTCAAAATCCGTATCGTCTTCTGCATCTTCGGTTTCTTCCGTATCCTCACCTGATTTCTTCGCAAAAAGCATGTTTTCTGTACCGTTTTTAAGGCGTTTAATGTTGGAATGATGCTTTATTATAAGCAAAAATGCAAGAGAAAATGCCATAATGATGTAAACAATATTTTCTGTAAAGCTTTCTCCGCCTGCAAGTATGTAGGTAAGAACAATAAACGGATAAACTACCGCGCCGATAACAGAGCCCAAGGAGACATATCTTGAAAAAATCATTATTAAAAGAGCGATTATAAGAACAATAAGTCCGATTATCGGGTTAAGCGCAAGAATGACGCCGAGGCTTGTTGCAACGCCCTTTCCGCCGCGAAAACCGAACCATATAGGGAAATCGTGCCCTAAAACTGCGAATATGCCTACAATATATTTTAGATTATCAAGAAGATAAATCCGCTCAAAATCGGTCATTGGCGAGTTTTTGAAGTATGATGAAAATATAACATCAAGCCAAGTCGCCAAAAGCACTAAAAGCGCACCCTTTAAAATGTCGCAGATAAGAGTAAGGACAGCAATTCCTGCGCCGTATGTGCGGAGCATATTTGTAGCACCTGCATTACCGGAGCCCGAGTCTCTTACATCTTCTCCGTACATACTCTTAGAAAGTATTACAGAAGTATTTATACTTCCTGCAAGATATGCCAAAAATGCCAAAAGTGCCGTAATTACAGTAAACATTTTATCACCTCGTGTATTTTTTAGTCTTTCTCGCCTTTTTCTCTTAAAATAAATCGTATGGGAGTTCCGCAAAATCCGAAAGCGGCTCTTATCTGGTTTTCGATAAAGCGCAGATATGAGTAGTGGAACAAATCCTTGGAATTACAGAAAAGCACAAAGGTTGGAGGAGCTTGCGAGGCTTGTGTACCATAATAAAGTTTAAGCCTTTTTCCTTTATCTGACGGGGGCTGCTGCCGAGCTACTGCATCAGACAGCACATCATTTAACATACCTGTTGTAATTCTGTGCTTGTGCTCTTTATTTGCAAGCTTTATCTCCTCTAAAAGCGCATCAATTCTCTGTCCTGTTTTTGCGGATATAAAAACAATCGGTGCATATGACATAAATGCAAAAGCCTCTTTGACTCGCAGTTTAAAGGAATTCATAGTTTTGCTGTCCTTTTCAATGCTGTCCCACTTATTTACCGCAATAATGCAGGCCTTGCCGTTTTCGTGTGCATAGCCTGCGATTTTTGTGTCCTGCTCTGTAACGCCTTCTGCGGCATCCAGCATAATTATGCAAACATCGCTTCTGTCAACTGCCGCCAAAGCGCGTACAACGCTGTAATGCTCAATATTTTCGTCGATTTTCTTTCGTTTTCGCATACCTGCCGTGTCGATAAACAGGAATTTATCACCGTTTTTTTCAAAATGTGAGTCTATGGCATCGCGCGTTGTACCTGCAATATTGGAAACTATAACGCGCTCTTCGCCTAACAGCTTATTTATAAGACTTGATTTTCCTGCATTGGGTCTGCCTATTACAGCAACCTTTATCTCGTCCTCATCCTCGCCTGTTGCAAGACCATCGGGAAAGTGTGCACATACCTCGTCCAAAAGGTCGCCCACACCAAGCCCGTGAGTTGAGGAAATTGCTATCGGGTCGCCAAGACCTAAATTATAAAATTCATAGAATGCCATAGGCGGCTCGCCGATGCTATCGACTTTGTTTACAGCAAGAACTGTCTGCTTTTTTGATTTTTGGAGCATTGAGGCGATTTCTAAATCATTTGCGGTAACACCGTCTGAGACATTTACCATTAAAATCACAACATCTGCCATATCTATTGCAAGCTCTGCTTGAAGGCGCATCTTAGCTAAAATTTCGTCCTTTGTTTTAGGCTCGATGCCGCCTGTATCAATTAGGATAAAATTCTTTGAAAGCCATGAGCAATCTGCAAAAAGTCTGTCGCGAGTAACGCCCGGGGTGTCTTCCACGATGCTTAAACGCTTTCCTGAAATCTTATTAAAAAGTGTTGATTTTCCTACATTAGGTCTGCCTACAATGGCAACAACAGGTTTCATTATTCATTCTCCTTAAAATTCCAATTCCGTATCAAGTATTTTTTCTATAAAAGCATATCCGTCGTTGGGCGTCGGCGTGATTTTGACGCCGAGCTTTTGGGAAAGCTCTGAAAGCGTTATATCGTCCAAAAATATATCCTCACCGCTACGCAGCATACACTCAGAAATCAGCAGTTCATCAAAATCTGACGCATCCGGTATTACTCGAATAATATCGCTTCCCGTAACAAGACCCGTAACATTTACTCCGCCGCCGAAAAAATTATTTTTTATAGGAAATACCGTGATTTTAAGTCCTTGGCAAGCCGCCATAAGCCTTTCTGAAAGCGTATTTATAAACTCATATGCGATTTCGCCCGTTGCAATCGCGACATTCCTTTTATAATCCTTGTTTTTCACAAGTTTTATTGCCTCGTCGAACTCCTCTTGCATTGACGCGATAAGCCCGACTCCGTTTTCAATCTGCGGAAACCCGTCATACTCTGATGGGAGAGGGATAGGAAGTCCGGCGTTTATATAAAATTCGTCTGATAAATATATCAGATTTATACCATATTCTTTCCGGAATTTTTTCTGGTATTTTTCAATTTGACGCACCGTTTCCAAAGAGGAGTTTTTGTCAAAAGGCATAAGCTCGCAAAGCCCCTCACGACATTTGGTAAGCCCGACAGGCACGATGGAGCAGCTTAAAACATACGGATAGAGCGATGCCATATCAGATATTGTTCTGTCAAGTTCAGCCTTATCGTTGTAGCCCGGGCAGAGCACAATCTGGCAGTTCATAGAAATTCCGTGAGCCGCAAGCATTTTCATAATGTCAAAAATCTTTGCCGCATTAGGATTTTTGAGCATTTTTACACGAAGCTCAGGATTTGTTGTATGAACCGAGATATTTATAGGGGAAATATGCATTGCTATAATGCGCGAAAGTTCTTCATCCGATACATTTGTAAGCGTTACATAATTCCCCTGCAAAAAGGAAAGCCTTGTATCGTCGTCCTTAAAATAAACCGTCTTACGCATACCCTTTGGGAGCTGGTCTATAAAACAGAAAATACACTTATTCTTACATGATTTTGCCTCGGCAATTAAAGCCTCACAAAACTCTATCCCTAAATCTTCGTAATCGTTTTCTACTGTAATTATTTCTGTTGTGCCGTCAGCCTTTATGACTTCCAAAACGACCTCAGGCTCGGAAATCAGGTAACGGTATTCTAAAATATCGTGTATTTCATGACCGTCAATTTTCGCGATTTTATCCCCGGGCAAAAGCCCTGCGCTTTCTGCAAGAGAGCCGGGCTCAACATATGAAATTTCAGTATTGCTCTTTTGCATATAAAATCCCTCGTGCAAGTATTTTTGCCAAAATTCTCTTAACATTACACATTATACACAAAAATACCGCATTTGTCAAAGAAATTGAAAAGGAATATACCTTGAAAAAGAAATATTTTGATGATATAATGAGGAAGATAAAAAGAGGAGAGTAAAAATGAAAGCAATAAAGCATTTTATTACTATAACAAAGCACAGACATGAAGTGATAAGAAACTGCAAAAAAGCAGGCATCCTGTGGCAGGGACTTTTTCACGATTTATCAAAGTATACGCCCTCTGAATTCTGTCTGGGTGCCAAATATTATCAGGGCGATAAAAGCCCGAATGTGGGCGAAAGAGCCGACAAGGGATATTCAGATGCATGGATGCATCATAAAGGCAGAAATAAGCATCATTTTGAATATTGGACGGACTATCGTCCCGAAACGCGCGAATACGGACCTGTAAAAATGCCGATAAAATATGTAAAGGAAATGTTTTGCGACAGGGTTGCGGCAAGCCGTATATACAAGGGAAAGGACTACACTGACGCATATCCGCTTGAATATTTTTTGGGCGGAAAGGGCAAGAGATTAATTCATAGTGAAACCTCAGATTTGCTTGAAGAATGGCTTATTATGCTAAAAGAAAAGGGCGAAAAAGAAACATTTTCGCACATACGAAAGGTGGATAAATATTAAGAAATGGCTACGCAGGAGGAACAGTATAAAAAAATGACCGAAACGCCCATATCAAAGCTTGTGGCAGTTCTTGCCGTACCAACGGTAATCAGTATGTTGGTGTCGGCAATATACAACAGTGCTGATGCGTATTTTGTGTCGAGAATAGGGACAAGCGCATCAGGTGCTGTTGGCGTTGTTTTTTCGCTTATGGCAATAATTCAGGCGATAGGCTTTACAATAGGTATGGGTTCCGGCAGCATAATTTCGAGGCTTTTGGGCGAGAAAAAGGGGGATGAGGCATCGGAAGTCGCATCTTCAAGCCTTTTTTTGGGTTTATTTTTCGGAATACTGATAATACTTATAATGTCCTTTAAAATGCCGTTTTTTATGAGGAGTTTTGGTGCAACAGATACCATACTTCCGTATGCTGTGAGCTACGGGCGGTATATAGTTTTTGGCGCTCCCTTTATGATGGGGGTATATGCGCTTAATAATATTCTACGCTATCAGGGGAATGCAAAGTATGCGATGATTGGCATAACATCAGGGGCAATTTTGAATATAGGACTTGACCCGCTTTTGATATTTACCTTTAAAATGGGAACGGCAGGTGCGGCGCTTGCAACGCTTCTAAGCCAGGTTATCAGTTTTTTTATTCTGCTTTCCTTCTTTTTTACGGGAAAGAGCGCAATAAAGCTGTCTGTATTTAAGATATCGCATTCAATTTCAATTTACCTCAATATATTTAAGACGGGACTTCCGTCTCTTGCAAGACAGGGCTTTGCTTCCGTCGGCGTAATGCTGTTAAACAGAGGTGCGGCGGCTTACGGTGATGCGGCAGTTGCTGCAATGAGCATAGTTGGAAAGGTATTTATGATGATATTTGCGGTTATGCTGGGTATTGGACAAGGCTATCAGCCTGTACTTGGAATAAACTACGGTGCAAAAAAGTACGAAAGGGTAAAGCAGGCGTTTTATTTTACCTTCTTTTTAACCCTTTTGGTTGCTTGTGTTCTCGGAGTGCCCGTTTTTGTGTTTGCAAAGCACATTATGGCAATGTTCACAAAGGACGATGCGGCAGTAATTGAATACGGTGTTACGGCACTTAAAGCACAATGCTTTGCTCTTTTATTAATACCTATAAATAATATTTGCAGCACCACCCTTCAAGTGACGGGAAAATCATGGACGGCAACGCTTTTATCCTGTATGCGGCAGGGAATATTCTTTATTCCGCTGATACTTATACTTCCTAAGTATATAGGGATTGCAGGTGTGCAGTATTCACAGCCTATTGCAGATAGTATAACATCAATCTGTGCAATTCCCTTCGGAGTTCAGTTTTTAAAAAGTTTGAAAAAACCGCAATAGGCGGTTTTTTTGTTTAACAAATCTATTTATATTTCATATTATGGTAAAAAGGAGGTATAAAAAGTGAGAGAGTCTGTATGCGTATTAGGCGGCGACTTGCGTCAGGTTACTGTAAAAAAACTTTTGGAGGAGGAAGGTTTTAAGGTTTTTGGGATAGGGATTTCAGAGGAAGAATTTTTGTTAGACGATATAAAAAAAGCAGAAATTTTGATTTTGCCAATCCCAGTAAGCGGTGATGGAATAACTTTGAACGCGCCTTTTTCAAAAAGTAAAATAAATCTTTCGGAAATAACAGCGAGGATAGACAAAAATTGTCTTGTTCTTGGTGCAAAAATGCCGAAAGATATGGAAAATGATTTGAAGAGCAAGCAAATAGCCTATATAGATTATTTTGAGAGAGAGGAACTTATAATAAAGAATGCAATCCCGACAGCAGAGGGAGTTATAGAAATAGCGCTTTCGGAAATGCCGATAACGCTTTTTGAAAGCAGAGTTTTGGTTATAGGTTACGGAAGGGTAGGCAAGGTAATTGCTGAAAAGTTCAAGGCTTTGGGAAGCGAGGTATGCGTTTCCGCACGGAAATGTGCAGATTTTGCGTGGATAAAGGAAAAAGGGATGAAGGCGATACATACGGAAAGCCTTGAAAATGAAGTATCAAAATTTGACCTTGTTATAAATACCGTACCTGCTAAAATTTTAGACGAAAAAGTTCTCAAAAATGTCAGAAACGATGCTCTTATACTTGATGTTGCATCAAAACCGGGCGGAGTAGATTTTGAGGTAGCAAAAAAACTTGGGAAAAATGTCATATGGGCGCTGTCGCTTCCGGGGAAAACAGCCCCTATAACCTCTGGGAAAATAATAAAGGAAACTATAATGAACATTCTTTCGGAAACGGAGGTGTAAAATGTGGAATTAAAAGGCAAAACTGTCGGATTTGCTATGACCGGCTCGTTTTGTACCTTTGCAAGAGTTATAAAAGAGGCAGAGAAGCTTGCGACGCTTGATGCCAATATTTTTCCTATAATGAGCGAGACGGCATTTTCTACCGATACGCGTTTTGGGGACGCCAAGGATTTTGTGAGCCGGCTTGAAATGATTTGCGGAAATCCTGTCATAAAGTCTGTGAAAGAGGCAGAACCGATAGGTCCGAAAAGTTATCTTGACCTGCTAATCATAGCTCCCTGTACGGGGAATTCGCTTGCAAAGCTTGCAAACGGGATTGCTGACAGTTCAGTAACTATGGCGGCAAAAGCGCATCTTCGCGGCGGAAAACCTGTGGTGATTGCAGTATCGACAAATGACGGGCTTGGAAATGCTGCAAAAAACATAGGCTTTCTGTTAAACAGTAAAAATATATACCTTGTGCCGTTTGGTCAAGACGATTGTATAAAGAAACCAAATTCGCTTGTTGCGGATATGACAAAGATTATACCCACAGCAGAGGCGGCGCTATCGGGAAAACAATTACAGCCAATATTGTGCTGATTATATATATCGGCAAAAGAAAAGGGGGAGTGCGAGGAGAATTTTTGCCTTGCACTCCTTAAAACTTTTATAAAATTTTTAAAAAAGTATAGTATTTTTCTTCGGTTTGTGTTATACTGTAAAATAGGTATATTATGGGAATGTATTTACTTTAAATAAATCGAAGTACGAGGTGGACTATGGGACTTTTTGATAAGATTTTCGGCACATATTCGCAGAGAGAGTTAAAGCGTGTTACGCCGATTGCGGACAAGGTTATGGCGCTGGAACCTGAAATGCAGGCACTTTCTGATAAAGAACTTGCGGCAAAGACCGATGAGTTTAAAAACCGCATAAAAGATGGCGAGGATTTGGACAGCCTTCTTCCGGAGGCGTTTGCTGTTGTGCGCGAGGCAAGCTGGCGAGTGCTTGGAATGAAGCATTTTTATGTTCAGGTAATAGGCGGAATAATCCTGCACCAGGGAAGAATTGCAGAGATGAAAACGGGTGAAGGAAAAACGCTTGTTTCAACACTTCCGGCGTATCTTAATGCGCTCACAGGCGGTGGCGTACATATCGTTACCGTAAACGATTATCTTGCAAAGCGTGACTCGGAATGGATGGGAAAGGTATATAAGTTTTTAGGACTTTCTGTCGGACTTATTATCCATGACCTTGACAGTAATGAGCGAAAGGCAGCATATAGTGCGGATATTACCTATGGCACAAATAACGAAATGGGTTTTGATTACCTCAGAGATAATATGGTGACATATAAGGAACA
>DMLG01000073.1 GCA_003453455.1 Clostridiales bacterium | reverse complement strand
CTTAAAGCAGACGAGGTTGCGGCAAGACTGAAATTTAACAACTCAGATGAGGTTAAGACTATTTATTCCACCAATCAGGTATTGAGAAAGGCTTTGGAACAGCTTATTTCAGGTGAAATTGAGCCTGAAAATACACAGATTTTCCGTGACCTTTATCAAACTTTGCTTTTTGGTGATTACGGATATCCCGACACATATATGGTTATCCGTGATTTTGAGGCGTACTGCAACATTCAGGACAAAATCTCAGAGGACTATAATGACAAGAAAAAATGGTGGCATATGGCGATAATGAATACGGCTTCTTGCGGATACTTCTCATCAGACAGAACCATTAAAGAATACAACGATAAAATCTGGCATTTAAAAGCTATAAAATAAAGTCATCAAATAAGGACGCATTATTTGCGTCCTTCATTTTGGTTAAAGGAGCAAGTATGAAAATAGAGCATAATTCGCAGTCGCAGGTTTATAGAACCCCCTTTGGAGCGAGTATGGCGGGAAGTACCGTCACCTTACGCATATCGCTTGTTGATGCCGGAATTCCCGAATATGTGCGTGTTGGTACCGAAAGGCAGGATAATATACAGTATTTTGATATGCACTATGTCTATGAGGCTTGTAATGTGTACTTTTATGAGGTAACCCTGACTATGCCGCAAAAACCGTGCCTTTTTCATTATTGGTTTGAAGTGCGTACGGGTGGGATTACATTCTTTTACGGCAATAATGATAAAAACATGGGAGGCATTGGCAGGGAATACGATGAAATGCCACATAATAAGTATCAGATAACGGTATATGACGGCGCTTATATGACACCAAAATGGTGGCGCGAGAGCGTGTGCTATCAGATTTTTCCCGACAGATTTTATAATGGTGCAGAAAATGGAGAATTTTTGAGCAAAAGGTGTGACATAATTAAAAGAAATTGGGGAGATGTGCCTTATTATAAGGCGGAGCAGTTCGGCGGAAAATATCTTGCAAATGACTTTTTCGGCGGAAATCTTCCGGGAATTGAGAAAAAGCTCCCATATCTAAAAGCTCTCGGCATAAGCTGTATATACTTAAACCCAATATTTAAAGCGTTTTCAAATCACCGTTATGATACGGGGAATTACAAAGAAATTGATGATATGTTGGGAAACGAAACGGATTTTGTAAGGCTTTGCAAAAAGGCCGAGGATATGGGAATACGCATCATTTTAGACGGCGTTTTCAATCATACGGGCAGCGATAGCGTCTATTTTAATAAAAATGGCACATATGACAGTTTAGGTGCGTACCAATCAAAAAAATCGCCATATTATGAGTGGTTTAATTTTATAGATTATCCCGATAAATACGAGAGCTGGTGGGGGATAGATACTCTTCCGCAGGTAAATGAGGCGTCGGAAAAGTATCAGGATTATATATTAAAAGACAAGGATTCTGTTGTAAAAAGGTGGATAAAAAAGGGTGCATCCGGTTGGAGAATAGATGTTGCGGATGAACTTCCTGATTTTTTTGTAAAGCTTCTAAGAAAATCGGTCAAGGAGGAAAAACCCGATGCTGTAATAATAGGCGAGGTTTGGGAGGATGCGTCAAACAAGGTCGCATATGATGAGCTTCGCGAATACTTTTATGGTGACGAGCTTGACTCGGTTATGAATTATCCGTTAAAAAATGCAATGGTTGATTTTGCGCTTTCAAGGCTGGACGCAAATGGGTTTGACAGTAGGATTATGAGCCTCAAAGAGAACTATCCCCGACCGGCATTTTATGCAGCACTAAACTTTCTTTCAACTCACGATACGGCGCGTATCCTGACAGTATTGGGCGCAAAATATTATGACAGTAAGGATGAACAAGCGTCATCAAGGCTATTTGGAGATGAACTGAATACGGCAGTAGAAAAGCTCAAATGTCTTGTTACAATGCAGTTTACCCTCCCCGGAGTGCCTACGGTGTTTTACGGCGATGAGGCAGGCGCCCAAGGTTTTGCTGACCCGTTTTGCAGGTGCTGTTACCCTTGGGGCAATGAAAATCAGCATATTTTAGAGCATTTTCGGTATGCAATTGCGCTAAGAAATGAAAATGATGTTTTGAAAAACGGTGAATTTGAAACCGTTTACAAGTATGCAAATTGCTACGGATTTATAAGGTTTGACAAGAGAAGTAAAATTATTGTCCTTGTAAACTTCGGAGAAAATACTGAAATCCGACTCGACAGTGCACGATACGGTGTTTTTTCGCTAAAATCGGATAATGACGAGGAGCATTTTTCAAAAGACGGTATTTTCTATATCAAAATGCCGAAAAATTGTGCAAAAGTATTTTTTGCCTAAAAAAAGCTTTTTATAAAAGCTCCGCCTGCGGCGTAGGAATAATGTAGCAGTTTTATTATGTAGGAAACATACCGGTCAAAAAACTGTGAATGCAAAATGGAAAAATAAGTATTTAGTCTTGATTTTTAAAGTATTTAGTGGTACAATTTCCATGTATAAAAAATATGATGCTAAAAACGAAAAGAGGTAACAAGAATGGAAAAATTTGTGCCCGTAGTGGTAATAAAGGAGCTTGCAGAAGTTGATAAAATACTTCCTGCATTAAAGAAAAACGGAATAAACTGCGCCGAAATAACATTCCGCACAGCTTGTGCAAAGGACGCTATTAAAATAGCGGCAGAAAAATACCCCGATATGTTAATCGGTGCAGGTACTGTTATAAATGAGGAGCAATGCCGCGATGCCATAGAAGTGGGAGCAAAATTTATTGTATCCCCGGGGCTTTCGATTAAGGTTGCAGAATATTGTAAGGAAAAGAATATACCATATTATCCCGGTTGTGTAACACCTACTGAGATTATGCAGGCGTTAGAACTTGGTATTACAACCGTTAAGTTTTTCCCTGCAAATGTGTATGGCGGACTAAAAGCGCTAAAAGCACTTTCCGCACCCTTCCCGCAGGTTAAGTTTATTCCAACGGGCGGAGTTGACAGAAGTAATATTGATGAATTTTTAGCATTTGATAAAATAGCTGCAATAGGCGGAAGCTTCTTTGTAAAAGAAGCACTTGAAAAGATGGAGGAAAAATAAAATGGCAAAAGTAGTAACAATGGGAGAAATAATGTTAAGACTTTCTACTCCCAATAATGAAAAGATTATTCAGGCGGATGAGTTTGATATAAACTATGGCGGCGGCGAGGCAAATGTTGCGGTATCTCTTGCAAATTACGGGCATAATGCCGAATTTGTCACAAAAGT
>DMLG01000148.1 GCA_003453455.1 Clostridiales bacterium | reverse complement strand
ATATTCGTCATTTGTTTTACCCTCTCAAAGCTTTTTTACTCCAAACTTGTCAAGTGATTTTTTAAGTATTTCGAGATTTTTCTCCTCCATTTCACAAAGAGGAAGTTTAAGTCCGCCCACATTATACCCCAAAACATTCATTGCTGTCTTTACGGGAATTGGGTTTACCTCAATAAATAAATTATTTATTACATCAAGCATATCAAGCTGCAATTTTGCCGCTTTTCCCGTTTCACCATTTGCGTAGTATTCGCATATATTATGTGTTTCACGGGGCAAGATATTTGCAACAACCGAAATTACACCCTTTCCGCCGATTGACATAATAGGAACAATCAAATCATCGTTTCCTGAATACATATAAAGCTCGGGAACTTCGCTCCTTACCTTCATTGCATAGCTCATATTACCGCTTGCTTCCTTTATTGCAACAATATTCGGAACTTTTGCAAGCTCAGAAAGCGCCTCTATCGGGATATTTACTCCTGTTCTTGACGGAACATTATACATAATAACGGGTATCGAAATTGCGTTTGCAATGGCGGTATAATGTGCCACAAGTCCCTTTTTTGTCGCCTTATTATAGTAAGGAGTTACGCACAAAACTGCATCGCAGCCGTATTCCTCCGCTTTTTTGGAAAAGTCTATTGCGTGCTCGGTATAGTTACTTCCCGTTCCTCCTATTACCTTAATCCGTCCTGCCACAGTCTTTACCGTATGCTTTATTATTTCCAAGTGCTCATCGTCGGGAAGAGTCGATGCCTCACCCGTTGTTCCGCATACTATTACCGCATCGGTCTTATTTTTTATGTGCATCTCCAAAATTTCGTCAAGTTTTTCATAGTTCGGCGTGCCGTCCTCGCAAAAAGGCGTGATAAGTGCAACGCCCGAACCTGTAAACGGTAATTCTTTCATAATATCACCATAGCCTTTCTTACCCCTTTTATAAAGTTTTGGGGTATCTTTTAATCCAAATATCCCTTTTTAGCCAAAAGCTCTGCCAAAAGCACGCCGCCGCCTGCTGCGCCGCGCAGCGTATTATGCGAAAGGCTTACAAACTTATAGTCATACTGGGTATCGGGGCGCAGTCTTCCCACCGACACTGCCATTCCGCCCTCTAACATTCTGTCAAGACGGCTTTGCGGTCTGTCATCTTCTTCAAAATAGTGCAAAAACTGCTTAGGTGCGTGCGGAAGTTCCAAATCCTGCGGCTCACCCTTAAAGTTTTTCCAAGCCTCTTTTATCTCATCTACCTGCGGTTTATCCTTAAAGCTTACGAAAACCGCAGCTGTATGCCCGTTTGAAACAGGAACTCGCAGGCATTGTGTCGTAATCGACGGCTCTTTTGCGTCAACAATTTCGCCATTTTCGATTTTACCCCATACTTTAAGTGGTTCAAGTTCGGATTTTTCCTCCTCTCCGCCGATATATGGGATAAGATTATCAACCATTTCAGGCCATGTTTCAAAAGTCTTTCCTGCTCCTGAAATTGCCTGATAAGTAGTTGCCAAAACCTTTGTTATACCATATTTTTTAAGCGGATGAAGCGCAGGGACATAGCTTTGGATTGAGCAGTTTGATTTAACTGCAATAAATCCGCGCTTTGTACCGAGCCTTTTTCTCTGAGATGCAATCACTTCAAGATGTTCAGGGTTTATTTCAGGGATAACCATAGGAACATCAGGTGTGTGGCGGTGTGCGGAATTGTTTGAGATAACAGGGCATTCAAGCTTTGCATACTTTTCCTCCAATGCCTTTATCTCGTCCTTTTTCATATTTACCGCACAGAAAACAAAGTCAACACTTTTTGCGATTTTCTCCGCATCCTCTGCTGCGTCCATTACAACTATATCGGCAACATTTTGGGGAATTTCGCTTTCCATTACCCATTTTTCGCCTACCGCCTCACGGTAAGTTTTGCCTGCGCTCCTTCCAGATGCGGCTAAAACCTTTATTTTAAACCATGGATGGTCTGTAAGCAGCTCAATAAACCGCTGACCTACCATACCCGTTGCGCCTATTATTCCAACACTAAAACTTTCTTTCACAAAAAATCTCTCCTTGCCGAGTGTATTTCTTTCTTAAATATTAACATTTTGGGGCTTTTATGTCAACCTCTTGGCTTATATATCGTTTCTTATCAAATCTTCAAGAGTTTCGCGCTTTACCGCAACATAATCCTTTCCGCCAGACAGCATTACAACAGGCGGTTTTCTCAATCTGTTATAGTTTGATGCCATAGAGTAATTATATGCTCCCGTTGTGAGTACCGCTATTATATCTCCCGGTTCAGGCTTTGCAATATGCACATCTTCCTGAATTATATCTCCGCTTTCACAGCATTTTCCGACAATACTGCATCTATAATGCTTAGGAAGTGTTGCCTTATTTGCCGTAATTACCGTGTATTCTGCATCATATAGCGCAAAGCGCGGATTATCTGACATTCCGCCGTCGATAGCTACATAATTTTTAAAATTCTTAATTTGCTTTACAGTACCAACCGTATAAAGCGTCATTCCTGCATCTGCAACAATGCTTCTTCCCGGCTCCATCATTATTTTCGGTTTTATCATACCGATTTCCTTGCATTTTTGGGTTAAAACTTCGCCAACCTCTTTAATGCTGTTTTCAATGTCGAGGTCAGGCTGTGAGTAAACATATCTCACGCCAAAACCACCGCCAAGATTTAGAATTTCGGGGGCATATCCCGTTTTTTCCTCAACATCATGGGCAAAATCCATCATAATATCAACCGCGTCAATAAAGGTTTCCGCATCGAATACCTGCGAACCGACATGGCAATGATAGCCTGACAGTTCAATATTTTCGTAATGTATTGCAGCTTCTGCAAAATCATATGCCTGCCCGGTTGCTATTGCAATACCGAATTTCGAGTCAACATTACCCGTCGCAATTTTCTTATTTGTATGTGTATCTATACCGGGTGTAATACGCAAAAGCACCTTTTGAATTTTGCCCTGCTTTTTCGCCTCTTCGTTTATTCTTTCAAGCTCTTCAAAGGAATCGGCAACAAAGTATCCGATATTGTTCTTTATTGCGAACTCTATTTCCTCTCCTGTTTTGTTATTGCCGTGGAAAAATGCTTTGGAAATATCATAACCAGCCGAAATTGCAGTAAACATCTCGCCTATGGATACGACATCAACTCCTATGCCCTCCTCCTCAGCAATTTTATAAATACGCTTAAAGCTCGCCGCCTTTGACGCATAAATGGGCACACTGCCCTTTCCGAAATGCTTTTTCATAGCATTTTTGTAAATGCGCATCTTTTCACGGATTTTATCCTCGTCCATAAGATAAAGCGGTGTACCGTACTTTTTAGCAAGCTCAGTTGTATCAAAACCTGCAAAAGTCAGGTTACCTTTTTCGTTTGTGTCGATATTATTGCAAATCTGCATCTTTTTTCCCCCTACCAATAAAATTATAGTTTGAAACTCTGTCCTTTATGTATAGACACAAAAAAATGACAGTCTTGTAAAGGCTATCATAAATGTTCCGTCAAAAAAACAAATACCGATAGCTCTCCGTGCTATAAAGCACGACAACACGGCAAATCTTATTTCACCGTGTCGGATACAGCTTTTGACATAGCTGCCCTCGGCACCGACACCTTTCCGCATACGGCATAGCTTTGTCAAAGCCTGCCACCGTATGGTACTGATTGTCAAATGCGACCTCTACCAATTCTGCTCAATTATACCACCTATTTTTCTATATGTCAACAACTTTCATCAATAATTTTAGGATTTTTTTTTAGTTTTACCAAAACATATTCACTTCCGATTGCAATAACCTCCTCCCAAGATATTGTAATGCCCTTAAAATCGTGCATAAGCCACGAAAGTCCGCCCTTTGGTATGCTCACGGACAAAATTTTTCCGCTTGATAAATCAATGTCCATATCCCGTATGTATCCTATCTGCTCCGCCGTATCTACATCAATCACCTTTTTTTGCCTTAAATCAAGATTTTTTTGCACAAAAAACGCCCCCTTTAAAAGCTCCCTATTTTATATTTATGCCGCAGCATTTGCATTTATTTTAAATATATGTTATACTAATTCCATAAACCATTGAAAGGCTTGTTTTATGGAAAATCTTAAACCTATAAAAAGTATAAATATCCGCCCCGCAGGAAGTGCCTGCCAAATCCGGTTCGGCGACCTTTCGGGAGATGGGCGTATGGATTTTTTGTTTATAAAACCCGACCGCGTGCAAGATACGCGCTATTTTGCGAACAGTGTAGTTTGCGCAACAGCATTCTCAGCTGACGGAGAGCTTTTGTGGCAAATTGGCGACAGCGAATATGATTCACCATTGGTAAAAGGCGATATTCCTGCACAGATTTATGACCTTGACCGCGACGGAAAAAATGAAGTTATACTGATAATGGACGGCGAAATTCTGGTTTTGGACGGAAAAAGCGGAGAGATTAAGAAAAAAGCGTCCCTTCCGGATAAATTTGCATGCGACAGCATCACAATAGCCGACCTTGAAGGAACGGGATATGCGCAAAATATACTTATAAAAAACAAATTCAGCAAAATGTGGGCTCTTGATTTTAACCTGAACATTATTTGGAGTTTTGAGGGAAATCTCGGACATACGCCTTTTGTTTTTGACTTAAACGGTGACGGGAAAGAAGAAATTATTGCAGGCTACAATGTATTGACATCAGACGGCGGACTTTTATGGAAAGCAGATATGCCTGACCACGCAAACTCTGTTTGTGCCTGCCTTTTAAGCGGAGAAACTGCCCCTATTGTGATATTCTGCGGACCTTTTGTGCGTGCTTACACGGCAAACGGTGAGCCTTTATGGCAAATTGACGAAACCGCCCAAAGCTTTTGTGTTGCACATTTCCGCGAAAACTCCGCAAAAGAGGATATTTTGTTTATGGACAGCCTTTCGATGTTTTCAGCAAGCGGCGAATTTTTAATACAAAAGAACGAAACGGTATATCTTCCGCAAGTTTTATATAATTTTGATGATACAGGAAAAACCTACATCGTCGGTCATAAGAAAGAAGATATTGTAACCACAGTTTTTGACGGATATATGCGGACGGCTTACACGCTTGAAACCTTCGGAAATATCTCCTGCTGCGACCTTTTGGGCGACGGGCATATGCAGATAATTATTTTTAATAACGAAAACCTTGATATCTATTCAGCTTCATACCAAGATCTTTCCGAGCCTGCGCGCCCGTATATGCGTCAACAGCCACGGCAGTATTATAATGCGTCCGTCTATAACCTTCTTCCCAGAAGTCAATTCGCAGAGGGATATATTTCGGACGATTTTGCATCGCAAAATATATTAAAGTGGGCAGATTCCTATGCAAATGTGTATTTTCACAGCAGTTTTGCAAAGGTTACGCGTGGGGAATTTATTATGCTTTTGATATCCTTACTGAATCTTAAAGAGGATTTTAGCGACAATTTCCGTGATGTTTCAGCAGATACTGCATATTATCAATCAGTTGGAACAGCAAGAGCTTTGGGCATTATCGAAAACTCCGATAACTTCTTCCACCCTGATAAAGAGGTAACGGTTGCCTATGCAAATTCCGTACTTGATAAGCTTGGGATACCAAAAAACTTTGCCTTCGATGAAAATTATACCCTATCAAAACAGGATTTGGCACGGCTCATTATTTCTCTCAAAGACGAGTAAAAACAGCGGTTTTATAAGTATAAGGCAGATGCTGATTTTGATAAAAATAATACTTGATGAGACATTAAAAAAATGTAATATAACAAGGTATGAGCTTGCAAAACGCACAGGAATACGATACCAAATAATTGATAACTACTATAAAAATACGGTGGTACGATACGACAGTTTTGTACTTGATAGAATATGTCTGGCTCTTGACTGCAATATTCAAGACATAATAGCATTTGAGAATAAATAAAAAACAGTAACTCGGCGGCTTTATATCACTTTATTTCTGATTCATTTTAAAAGACAGCGTCATTAAAGAGTCGGTAAGATGCACATTTTCCACAACTACCGAATCCTTGCCTGCAAGCTCGGTATAGGAAAAGTTCCAAAGACCTTTTATTCCGCTTTCTATAAGCATATCTGCAATTTCTTCGGTTGCTTTTTTGGGAAGTGTCAATATCGCAATTTCAACTTTATTTTCCTCTATAAAGCGGCTGATTTCCGAAATATCTTTGATTATTATACCCGCTGCTGCTTTTCCTACTTTTTCCTTGTCATTGTCAAAAATTCCGATAAGCTTAAACCCGCGCTTTTTAAGTCCTCCGTAATTGGCAATTGCATGACCTAAATTTCCTGCGCCAACAATAATAGTTTTATACCCCTTGGTAATTCCCAAAAGCTTTTTTAGCTC
>DMLG01000154.1 GCA_003453455.1 Clostridiales bacterium | reverse complement strand
AAAATTATCCTTATGGACGAGCCGTCTATGGGACTTTCGCCGATTTTGGTCTCTGAAATTTTTGGTATTATAAAAGAAGTTTCTGAGGACGGGACAACTATTTTGCTTGTTGAACAGAATGCAAAAAAGGCTCTCTCAATATCTGACAGAGCGTATGTCTTGGAAACAGGTAAAATTGTGCTTTCAGGTGATGCAAAAGAGCTTATGAATAATGAAGAAATAAAAAAAGCCTATTTAGGCGAATAAAAACAGGTGCCAAATCGCACCTGTTTTTTTAGTTTTCATATACAGACCTTTTAAGTACTCCGATATATGGGAGATTTCTGTACTGTTCATTATAGTCAAGTCCATAGCCAACAACAAATTCATCAGGGATTTCAGAGCCGACATAATCCACTTTTACATCTACAACTCTTCTTGAAGGCTTATCAAGCAGCGTGCAAATACGAACACTTTTTGCATTTCTGTCCTGGAAAAGCGTCTTAATCTTATTTAGCGTGTTTCCACTGTCTATAATATCTTCAACAATTAAGATGTTTTTGCCTGTAATGTCCTGCTCAATATCTTTTTTCAGGTTAATAAATCCGCTTGATGAGGTGGATTTTCCATAGCTTGAAACCTGCATAAAGTCAATTTCTACATTCATATCAAGATGCTTAATCAAATCCATGGCAAACGGTGTTGAACCCTTTAAGATAATAATAACTAAGAGTGGCTCACCTTTTAAATCAGCATTTATTTCATTGGCAATTCGTTTAACTAACTTTGAAATTTCCTGTTCAGTCACTAAAATTTTTTCAAGGTCCTGATGCATTTTATTGATATCTCCTTTTTACAATTTTTGCTTTTGTAAGAGCGATTAAAATAGGTGCTGTAATCGCTGAGTCGATTGCGTGGTGAAGGATTGTGCCGCCTGCCGCAATGCCGCCTGCCGCAAGCGCAGCGGTTGCACTATCCAAAATTATCGGTGTTAGGATATAAACGACAATTCCTTCTGCTAAGGAATGGAGGATTGCAGTTATAATTATAATAACAAAAATGTTGTAGTTTTTCTTTAACATAGAAATTCCTGCAATAGCAAAAATAATGTGCGTTGCTGCCCTTGCAACAACAATAATTGAATTTGGGGCAGGAATTGTAAGGAAGAAACCGACACAACTGCCGATTATCGTCATAACGGTTACCCATGGACCTACAAAGATTGCGAGCATTGTGGGAACATGCGCACCAAGCGTAAGCGTAAAAAAGGGAAGTACAAGTTTAAGCGGTGAATATGTGATAAGCACCGAAAGGGCTGTAAGTATTGAGGCAAGTGCCAGTTCTTTTGTCTTGTTTTTCATTTTAATCTCTCCCTAAATTTTCAAAAAATTTTTAATAATCTTTCCTGCATCGGGAGTAAGCTCTGATGCAAGATAAAAATTCAGACCGTAAATATTTCCGTGCATTCCGGGTGCAATCAGGTTGGACACTGCCAAAATATCTCCGTTTTCTGAACGGGAAATGGCGTCTAACTCTTTTGGCATAACAGTTTCTAAAATTCCAAAAGGCTTTCCGCGGCAAATTTTGATTACTGTTTCAAGCCCCTTGAAAATAGGGACAGAAGTATCAATTACGGCAAATTCCTGCTTGCCTTCGGCACAATCAATTTCTTCAAATCTGGCATCAAACGCTTTTATAATGCTTTTTGTGCCGTCCAGAATGCCAAGTACAGGTATATTAATCAAAAGTGCCTCTTTTATAATGCGTACGGCGTTATCGGAGTACTCTGAAATTATGATCCTATCAGATCCTGAAAGATTTCCTGAAAAGGAAACGGGAACATTTAAGGACAGCAGATAATCAAATAACGGACGTTCACCCATATAAAGTGTCACAGTAAAATCTCCTTACTTTTAAAGTTGCTCTTGAACTTATGCAACTTATGTGTTATAATAATCAGGTAATATCAGGAAAATTAAGTATAGTCAGTATTATAGCATAATACTTTAAATATTGCAAGGGGTTATGGTTATGAAAGTACTTATTATTTCGGTAAAAGCAGGATTTGGGCATCATTCTACTGCCAATGCTCTTATTGAGCGATTCGGCGAATACGGGGTCAGGTGCGAAATGCTTGACACTTTTGAATATATAAATCCGGCACTTGCCGATTCTATTGATAATGGTTATTTGTTTTCAACAAAATATATCCCTAAACTTTATGGGAAAGCATATGATATGATGGATAAACGCGACGAAAAGTGGGATAAACGCTCGCTCGTTTCCGTTTTATCCAAAATCGTGTCACATAAGCTGAGAGATTACATAAAAGCATATAATCCCGACGCCATAATAGGTACGCATTCGTATGCGTGTATGCTTATGACATACCTTCGGGAGGAAAAAATAGTGTCTTGCCCGCTAATTGGCATAATTACTGATTTTACTGTGCATCCGTTTTGGGAAAGTACAAATCTTGATTACTATGTGACAGCAGACGCACTTTTAAATAACCAAATGAAAAAAAAGGGAATAGTAGAGTCAAAAATTCTTCCGTTTGGCATTCCGATAAGAAAGAAATTTTCGCAGAGAAAACCTAAAAAAGAGGCAAGGCGCGAGCTTAAAATAGAAGATAAAACGACAATTTTGCTTATGATGGGTTCTATGGGATTTGGAAATATTTTAAGAGAAATAGAAGAAATTGATAAGTTGGAATTTGATTTTCAAATAATTTGCGTATGCGGACGGAATAAAAAAATGTATAAAGAAATATCGGAGCATAGCTGGAACAAAAAAGTGATAACTTATGGTTTTGCCGATAATGTTGATACGCTTATGGACGCGTCTGATTGCATTATTACAAAACCGGGCGGACTTACAACATCTGAGTTTTTAGCAAAGCGTGTTCCTGCGATTATTATGAATCCGATAAGGGGGCAAGAGGACAGAAATGCCGAATTTTTGGTGAATAACGGAGCGGCAATAATGGTAACTAAGACATTCAGCCTTTCGGAAGCACTTTTTCTGATTTTAAATAATTCATGGCGCATAAAGATGCTTGAAACCAGTGTGGCGCACCTCGGAAAACCCAATTCGACAAAAGATTTGTGCGAATTTGTTATTAGGCTTGTGAATAAAGATGAATAGTAATGATTTGCCGATAGAATTCAGGCTCCGTATGCAGGAAATGTTAAAAGAAGCTGCAAATGATTTTTTTGATGCCTTTTCTGCACCTGAAAGAATAGGAATACGCATAAATACCTTAAAACAAGGCTCTTTGGATGCCGTGAAAGGAATATGCGGCGAACTTGAACCGGTTTTATGGTGCGAAAATGGGTATTATGCGGATAAAGAAATTATTTCGGGCAAACACCCATATCATATGGCAGGTCTTGTTTATTTTCAAGAGCCTTCCGCTATGGCGGCAGTTTCTGCACTTGGCATAAAGCCTGGTGATTTTGTGCTGGATTTGTGTGCTTCCCCAGGCGGAAAAGCAACGCAGGGAGCGGAAAAACTTTGTGGAAAAGGTATTTTAGTGGCAAATGAAATAATAGAAAAGCGCTCAAAAGTACTTGCTGAGAATATTATGCGTATGGGCATTAAAAATGCCGTTGTAACAAATGAATCTCCCTCTCATCTTGCTCAAAAATACACCGAGTTTTTTGATAAAATTATAGTGGATGCACCGTGCTCAGGCGAGGGTATGTTTAAAAAAAATCCTGCGGCGATTACTGAGTGGAGCATTGAGCATACGCACTCGTGCGCAATCCGCCAAAAAAAGATACTTGCGGATAGCGTAAGAATGCTAAAATGCGGCGGAGATATGGTTTATTCGACCTGCACCTTTGCGCCCTGTGAAAATGAAGGGGTTATAGACTGGCTGCTTAGTACATATCCCGGACTTGAACTGAAAAAGATTGAACTTCGGGGACTTTCTAATGCAAACGGCGAGTGGGTAAATTCTGAATTTGACCTATCGGGTGCAAAAAGGATTTTTCCGCATCTTGCAAAGGGTGAGGGACATTTTCTTGCACTGATACATAAAAAAGGTCACGGTGAAAATGTGTATATGCCGCAAAAAGCATCTGATTATGCTAAATTGTACCGGGAATTTGAAAAGGAAAATCTGAAAACTGTATTAGAAGGGAATATTATTTCCTTTGGGGAGCGTGTATATATGCTGCCACAGGGAATAAATATAGACGGAATTAAAACTCCGCTTGCCGGTTTATTTTTGGGCACTGTAAAAAAAGGCAGATTTGAGCCGTCTCACGCACTTTGTCTTGCGCTTTCAAAAGAGGATTTTAAGCAAACGGTAGAAACAGAAGATGCGGCAAAATTTTTCCACGGTGAAACACAAAAAAACGCGATTAGGGGTTGGACGGCGGTTACTTTTGGCGGTTATCCCATTGGTTGGGGCAAGGGTGCTGACGGAATACTTAAAAATCATTTTCCGAAAAATTTACGGTTTTAAGGAGTTTATCTATGAACGGAATAGTTGAAACGATAGTAGAATTTTTGCGAGGAAAAATCTCGAAAGAACTAATTGTTTTTATAATTTCGGTAATACCGATTTTGGAACTTCGAGGCAGTCTTATAGCCGCAGGTTTTTTGAAAATGGAATTTTTGAGCACCTATGTAATTGCTGTCATAGGGAATATGCTTCCTATACCTTTTATCTTAATTTTTATAGAAAAAATTTTTGAATGGCTAAAAAAAACGCCTTTTAAGGGCATCGTAACAAGGCTTGAAAGCCGCGCTGCTTCTAAATCGGATATTATAAAAAAATACGGAAAATTCGGGCTTTTTCTTTTCGTTGCAATTCCGCTTCCGGGGACAGGAGCATGGACGGGTTCTCTTGCGGCGGTTTTAATGCGGATGAAATTTCGCTACGCTATCCTTCCCATATTTTTGGGTGTTTTAACGGCTGGTCTTATAATGTCTTTAATTTCATTTGGTATAATAAAGCAGATTGTGTAAAAAATCTGCTTTTTTTGTAATAAAAGTAAGCTAAATGATTGAACTTATACTAAATGTGTGGTATAATGTTTCTCGAATGTAAAATGTAGTTTTCATTTTGAATTTGCTTGGAGGTGGAGTTTTGCTGAGGACTTTTAGAGGTGGTCTGCATGTACCTGACCACAAGGAAAACACAAATAAAATACCTATTCGGAAAATTGACGGAGCGCCTGTCCATATTTTTCCGCTTCGTCAGCATATAGGAGCTATGCTTGAAGCAATGGTTAAGGTTGGCGACAAAGTCAAAATTGGAGATGTTTTAGCGGATTCTTCTGCTTTTGTTTCTTCGCCTTTGCACTCTTCTGTTTCAGGAAAGGTTATAGATATCAAGCCGTATTTTCATCCGTCAGGCACAAAGACCATGGCGATTTTCGTTGAAAATGACGGAAAATATGAGGTTTCCGAAAATATCAAGCCTTTTGATATTGGCTCAATGTCGAAAGAAGAAATAATAAATGTAATAAGAAACAGCGGAGTTGTCGGTATGGGTGGTGCAGGATTCCCCACGCATGTAAAGCTTTCTCCGCCTGAGGACAAAAATGTGACGCACCTCATTGTAAACGCGGCAGAGTGTGAGCCATACTTAACTTCTGACCACAGGCGTCTTTTGGAACAGGGAGAAAAGGTTATAAGAGGCTTAAAAATTTGCCTTAGCCTTTTCGGATTAAAAAAAGGGTATATTGCAATAGAGGCAAATAAGCCGGATGCGATAGAGAAGTTAAAATCTATCGGCGATAAAATGGTAGAAATTGTTCCATTAAAAACCAAATATCCGCAGGGCTCTGAAAAACATATAATAAAGGCAGTTTCGGGACGCGAAGTACCATCAGGCGGTTTGCCTGTTGATGTTGGAGCAATAGTGATGAATGTTGATACAGCATATCAGATAGCGGAAACTTTTGATACAGGTATGCCGCTTGTTTCAAGAATAATAACGGTAGCTGGCGATGCTGTAAAAAATCCGTGTAATCTTGAAGTCAGACTTGGCACACCGTTTAGTTTTGTTATCGAAAATGCAGGAGGATTTGCAAAAGAACCGAAAAAAGTATTGAACGGCGGTCCGATGATGGGAATAGCGCAGTATTCGCTGGAAGTTCCGACAATTAAAACTACTTCTGCGATTTTGGCACTTAGTGAGAGTGCTGAGGTTTATAATCCCAATACGCCGTGCATAAAATGCGGAAGATGCACAAAGCATTGTCCTATGCACCTTATGCCGCTCTATCTTTCAAAATATGCAAGGGAAGATAATCTGGAAATGTGTGAAAAATATCATATTTTAGATTGCATAGAATGCGGTCTTTGTTCATATCAATGTCCTGCACAGCAGGGACTTGTCCAGAATATTCGCATCGGAAAGCAAAAAATACTTGAAAAGAAGAGAGGAAAGTAAAAAGAAATGGATAATAGATATATTGTTTCATCTTCTCCGCATATAAAAGCGAAGGATACGATAACCTCGATTATGCGTGATGTTATAATAGCGCTGCTTCCTGCAACATTTGCCGGTGTGTATTTTTTTGGATATCGTGCAGTTTTGGTCATTTTAACATCCGTTGCAGCTTCGGTACTATCCGAATATTTGTATCAGAAAATAATGAAAAAGCCGGTATCTGTCAGAGATTTATCGGCATTAGTTACAGGACTTTTGCTTGCACTTAATCTGCCCGTAACAATTCCTCTTTGGATGGTAGTGATAGGTGCAGCATTTGCAATCATAATAGCAAAGCAGCTTTATGGCGGTCTTGGTAAAAACTTTGTAAATCCCGCACTTGCAGGGCGCTGTTTTATGACAATTTCGTGGGCAGGGGCTATGACGGCGTTTACAAACCCATTTATGGGTTGTGGCGCAGATGCAATTGCATCTGCAACGCCTCTTGCAGTAATAAAGGGTGTTTCGCAAGGAAGTCTGCCACCACTTTTAGACGCGTTTTTGGGTGCAAAAACAGGCTGCATCGGAGAAACATCGGGTGCAATGCTTCTTTTGGGATTTTTATATCTCCTGATACGGCGAGTTGTTGATTTCAGAATTCCTGTTTTTTATGTAGCGTCTTTTGCGGTGCTGATATATCTTTTCGGCAGTAACAATACAGGGCTTTCGCAAGAGCATTTTGCCCTGCTACATATCTTAACGGGCGGACTGCTGCTTGGTTCTATATTTATGGCAACCGACTATGTGACAACTCCGACAACGCATCTGGGAAGAATTATTTTTGGCATAGGCTGCGGATTTTTGACCTTTGCAATCAGAAAATTCGGAAGCTATCCTGAGGGAGTATCCTTTTCAATTTTGCTTATGAATCTTGTTTCGCCGATTATTGAGCGATTTACCGTAATTAAGCCATTCGGGGAGGTAAAAAAAGATGCATAAAAAAAATGAAGTGCTCGAAATATTCCGTGTAGGCATTATACTTTTTGTAATTACGGCAGTTGCGGCTTTTGTACTTGCGATGGTCAATAATGCTACCAAGCCGATAATTGCCGAGCAGGAAAGCTTAAAAATGGAAGAGGCTATGGCAGAAGTTTTGCCAAGTGCTGATGCCTTTGAAGAAGTGCCGCTTGAACTATCGGAGGATTTAGCCATAACGCGTATTTATAGAGCAGATACAGGATTTGTTGTTTTTGCATCGCCAAAAGGCTACGGCGGCGAAATATCAATGGCAGTCGGTATGGATAAAGAATTTAAAGTTACAGGCATTTCAATAATTTCACAGAGTGAAACTGCCGGACTTGGCGCAAAATGCACAGAGCCTGATTGGCAAAAGCAATTTATTGGTAAAACTGAGAATATTGAAGTGGCTAAAAACGGAGCCACAGGTAATCAGATTGACGCAATTTCCTCTGCAACAATTACATCGAAAGCTGTAACAAGAGGAGTAAATGAGGCAATTGCTGTCGCAAAGATTTTAGGAGGTGACAAATAGTGGACAAGAAAAATTCTGTGTTTTTAAACGGCATTTTGTATGAAAATCCTACATTTGTCCAGCTTCTTGGAATGTGTCCGACGCTTGCTGTAACAACAACGCTTTCTAACGGATTTGGCATGGGACTTTCGGCTACTGCGGTGCTTATTATGTCAAATATTCTTATTTCACTTTTAAGAAAAATTATCCCCGATAAGGTGAGAATTGCGGCATATATAGTAATTATCGCAACTTTTGTAACGATAGTGCAAATGGTATTAAAGGCATATCTTCCTGCGCTTGACGCATCTTTGGGACTATTTATTCCGCTTATCGTTGTAAACTGTATAATTCTTGCACGAGCTGAGGCTTTTGCTTCAAAAAACAGCGTTTTTCGCTCTGCTGTTGACGGGCTTGGTATGGGACTTGGATTTACGGGCGCACTTTGCATTATTTCAACTGTAAGAGAAATAATAGGTCAAGGCTCAATATTAGGACACACTCTGTACGGCGGCGCAATTCAGCCAATTTCAATAATAGGTATGCCGCCCGGCGGCTTTATTACACTTGGAATATTGATTGCGACAATAAATGCTATTATTTCAAAAAAGAAAAAAGGGGGTAACAAAGAATGAATCAACCTTCTTTAATCAGTCTTTTAATTGCGGCGCTTTTTACCGAAAATTTTGTACTTGTTAAATTTTTGGGGTGCTGTCCCTTTTTGGGAGTTTCAAAGAAAACAGATACAGCCCTTGGTATGGGTATGGCAGTTGTATTTATTATGTCGCTTGCATCAGCCTTTACATGGTGTGCAAACTATTTCATCCTTGAAAAATTTAATTTAGAATACTTGCAGACAATAGTTTTTATTTTGATTATTGCCGGACTTGTTCAGTTCGTAGAGATGGTTATTAAAAAGTCAATGCCTGCCCTTTATAATGCGCTCGGTATTTACCTTCCGCTTATCACTACAAACTGTGCAGTTTTGGCGGTAACGCTCATAAATGTGCAGAACTCATATGACTTTATTCATTCTGTTTTGTACGGCGCTTTTGCGGCGCTTGGATTTTCGCTTGCCATAATACTTTTTGCAGGTATAAGGGAAACGATAAATGAAAAAGATGTCCCCGAAAGTTTCAGAGGATTTCCCATTGCTCTTGTTACAGCAGGGCTTATGGCAATGGCATTTTTAGGATTTTCGGGATTTAGCATATAAGGAAGGAGCATTATGAACAGTATTGTTTTAGCTACGATAGCGGTCGGAGGAATAGGTCTCATATTTGGACTCTTGCTCGCCCTTGCTGCCGTTATCTTTAAAGTTAATGCCGATGAACGAATCGGAAAAATTGAAGAAATTCTTCCTGGCGCAAACTGCGGCGGCTGCGGCTTTGCCGGCTGCTCGGCATATGCAAGCGCCATTGTTGAAAAGGGAGCCAATATAAATTGTTGCAGCGTAGGAGGAAGTCAGACTGCCGAAAAAATAGGCGCGGTTATGGGTAAAACTGCTGAAAAAACCGAACCAAAGGTTGCCCGTGTGCTTTGCGGCGGAACAGGCGATAAAGCAGCTTTAAAGTACGATTATCAAGGAGTATCAGACTGTAACGCAGCTAGCAAACTTGCCGGCGGTCAGAAGGAATGTGAATACGGCTGTTTAGGCTATGGCACCTGCACAAAGGTGTGTCAGTTTGATGCAATCCACATTGTAGATGGGGTGGCAAAGGTGGATGAGGAAAAATGTACTGCCTGCGGTTGCTGCGTAAAAGCCTGTCCTAAAAATGTGATTGAGCTTGTTCCTAAAAATAAGAAAGTTACGGTACTTTGTAAAAATAAACAAATCGGCAAAGAAACTATGAAAATATGTGCAAGCGGCTGTATCGGCTGTAAAATTTGTGAGAATAAATGTCCGTTTTCTGCAATCACAGTAACCGATAATCTTGCAAGAATTGATTATGACAAATGTGAATCCTGCGGACTTTGTGCAAAATTGTGCCCAAAAAAGGTTATAATAGGAGAATAATGCTGCTATGAAAAAAGGAATTATTGCGCTCGCATTGGCTTTCACCCCTGTATTTATCTTGCAAAGTGTGGTCTTTGCTGAATTTGAGTGGGCAAAAACCGCGGTAGAATACTGCATTGACAAAAAAATTCTTCAAGGAATGGAAAATGGCGATTTGGCGCTTGGCAATAATATTACAAGGGAGCAAATGGCTAAAATTTTTGTTGATGCCTTTTCTCTTAAATCAAACGGCAGTATGAATTTTAGCGATGTTTCAGAAGACAAATGGTCGTATCCTTATGTATATGCATTTAAGGACTATATGAAAAAGAATTGGACAAAGTTTAAGCCGGAGGAGCCGGTAACAAGAGAGGAATTTGCGGCGTCATTGGTTTTGGCATCAGGACTTAAAGAGAGTAACATAAGAAACAGTGATATCCTTTCGTACAATTTTAAAGACGCATCTTCTGTGGATAATGATTATAAAAAGCTTATGTGTATTGCTGTTGAAAGAGGATATTATGTAGGTGATAACGGACTTTTGCGCCCAACCGACTTGCTTACAAGGGCGGAGGCGTGTTCGCTTTTATACAGAGTTTTAGCCTCAAATGCAGGAAATCTGACGCTTAATTTGGGAGTAATACCGTCATCTACACCGCTGATCGGTGAAAGCAGGGTCAGCCTTGAAAATGCAAAAAAGTGGGCAAAAAGCAAAGGAGCTGCACAAATTTTTATTGATATTGCCGATGTTTATTGGAAATATGGAGAGCTTACAGGAATACGCCCTGACATTTTGTATGCTCAGGCTGCAAAAGAGACAGGTTACGGAAAATTCGGAAGAATGGTAAAACCTGAGGATAATAACTGGGCGGGTATTAAACCAAGGTACGAAAACGGTCATCAGCACGAAATTTTTGATACGCCTGATGACGGCGTAAGAGCGCATTTTAACCATGTTGCTGCGTATATTGGAACAGAGCCGTATGGAGAACCCCATGGTCGCTACTATTCGGTAAAATCACTCAGTTGGGCAGGTACTATAACTACATTGGAAGAGCTTGGCGGGAAATGGTGCCCGGATTTGTATTACGGATACAGTATTTTGCATAATCTTTTAGAACCTATGATTGAGGTAAAATAGTATGAGATGTGTTATTCAGAGGGTAAACAGAGCATCTGTATCGGTAGATGGGGAAATCTGCGGAAGTATCCGTAAAGGAATACTTGTTTTTTTAGGCATTTGCGACGACGATACGGACAAGGATTTGAAATGGCTTGCGGATAAGGTTATCGGTCTCCGTATTTTTGAAGATGAAAACGAAAGAATGAATTTGTCACTTCAAGATATTGACGGCGAGATTTTAATTATAAGTCAGTTCACTCTGTTCGGTAACTGCAAAAAGGGAAAACGCCCTGATTTTACGCAGGCAGGAAAGCCAGAATTTGCAAAGCTTATGTATCAAAAATTTGTTGACTATTGCAGTAGTATAATAAAAATAACACAAAGCGGTGTTTTTGGCGCTGATATGAAGGTTGATTTAGAAAATGACGGCCCTGTCACATTGATAATTGACAGTAAAAAATAAAACAGAGGAGAGTACGGTTTTGAATATACTTATGGCACTTATGGGGCTTGATATAGGAGGCGCGGAAACTCATGTTGCCGAGCTTTCCAAAGAGCTTAAAAGGCGTGGGCATAATATTGTTATTGCTTCAAACGGCGGAGTTTATGAAAAGGAATTGGCGGATTTTGGTATTAAGCACTATAAAGTACCGCTCCAAAATAAAAAGCCAAACAATATCATATCGTCTATATCTCTTTTAAAGCAGATAATTAAAGATGAGAA
>DMLG01000039.1 GCA_003453455.1 Clostridiales bacterium | reverse complement strand
GTTTCTGTAACGCTTATTTTTCTGGGAGTGCTTTTAACAGGTCTTAATATCTATCCAAAACTTGCAAAATATGCAGGAGCCGGTACAATAGTGCCTATTACAGGCTTTGCAAATTCGGTAGCCGCACCCTCAATAGAAGCGCGAACAGAAGGCTTTGTTTTGGGAGTTGGCGCAAAGCTATTCACAATAGCAGGTCCGGTAATTGTTTACGGAATAGGGGCGTCCTTTTTGGCCGGGATATGGTACTTTATAAAGACGCTTTAATTTGTTAAAAGATAGTTAAGCGGAAGCATAAATCCGTCGATTGCAGGGGAGAAAATATCGCCCCCAACAGGCGTATTATCTATACAAATAACATTTGCATATACCTCTTTTTCCTCTGTGTCGGGGAAATTCAGCACTTTGTAGGTGTAGCGCACTGCATTTTTACCTTTGTAATTTGAAAGGTCAAATCCTGACTGGATTTGCAGAAAATTATAGCTCTCATATATATTGTCAAAAACTTTTGGAACAGTTATTTCTTCAAAAGAGACAGGCTCCGGGTATATTTCTATTGAAAATGCTGATAAAAAGCTTTTGTTTATCACATTTATGTCGCTTGAATAAAATAAAAAGAAAAAAGTAATAAGAACAATAGATATAATTATTAAAAAGAACATTTTTTTCATATTTCACTCCATATTATGAAAATTTTGTATTATATAATATGAAAAAATCGGGCATAATATTGATATAAAATTAAAAGGAGATGATATTTTGAATACAATGGACAATATAGCGCTGACACTTGTTATAATCGGTGCAATAAATTGGGGAAGCATCGGGCTTTTCAAGTTCGATATCGTTTCAGCGATTTTCGGCGGACAAGGAGCAGTCGCATCAAGAATAATTTTCACCATTGTCGCTCTGGCTGGACTTTGGGCGATAGGAATGTTGTTCAAGGACAAAATACCACAGCACAATTAAATAAAAAGTCTGCCTTGTAAAATTTGGGGCAGACTTTTTGTATGGATTATCTGTTCTTTTCACGCAGGGCGCGGTCTATATCGCGTTTAGCTGATTTTTCTTTTAAATCATTGCGCTTATCATAAAGTTTTTTGCCTTTACATACCCCGAGTTCGAGTTTTGCAAGAGAGCCTTTTAAATATACCGTAAGGGGAATGAGGGCATATCCGTTTTGTGCAGATTCGCCGATTAGCGCCCTGATTTCGCTTTTGTGCAGGAGCAGTTTTTTAGGACGCAACGGGTCACGGTTAAAAATATTTCCCTGCTCGTATGGCGATATGTTCATCGCCTTTACAAAAACCTCGCCGTTATCAATAGAGGCATACGCGTCGGAAATATTAACTTTTCCAAGACGGAGAGATTTCATTTCCGTGCCGTATAGTTCTATACCGCATTCTATTTTTCTCAATATAAAATAATTATGCTGTGCTTTTTTGTTTTTTGCAATTATCTTTATTTTTTCCAAAATTAACACCTCCCAAAAGGTCAGCATAGCTATTATATAACAAATTTCTTGAAATTAAAATAGTATTTGGTAAAAAAAATATAAAAAAACCTTGATTTATACCATAAATTGTATTAGAATATAGGATAATAAATGCAATGTTACAATTTGGAGGTAAGCAGAATTGGGAAACTTGAAATTCAGTTATAAAAATGCACTCAAATTTGTTTCCGAACAGGAAATTTTTGATATGCAGGATAGAGTAACTGCCGCGCATGATATGCTTATGAATAAAACGGGTGCAGGAAACGACTTTTTAGGTTGGGTAAATCTTCCTGAAAATTACGATAAAGAAGAATTTGACCGCATAAAGAAGGCTGCCAAAAGGATAAAAGAGGACAGCGAAATACTTGTTGTTATCGGAATCGGCGGTTCGTATCTTGGTGCAAGGGCAGCAATTGAAATGCTAAATAGCCCGTTTAGAGCCGGGATGGATGCAAAAACGCCGCAGATAGTGTATGCAGGAAACAGCATAAGCTCGTCATATCTCAGCAGTCTTTTAAAATATGTAGAGGATAAGGATTTTTCGGTTAATGTAATCTCAAAATCAGGGACTACAACAGAGCCGGCAATAGCGTTCAGAATTTTCCGCGAGCTTTTGGAAAAGAAGTACGGCAAAGAAGGCGCAAGAAAGCGAATTTATGCAACAACGGATAAAGCACGCGGAGCTTTGAAAAGTCTTGCAGACAGTGAAGGCTACGAAAGCTTTGTGATAAGCGATGATATAGGCGGAAGATATAGTGTTTTAACAGCTGTCGGACTTTTGCCGATTGCTGTATCAGGCGTTGATATTGATAAAATAATGGAGGGTGCAAGGGCGGCAATGTCGCTTTATAATAACCCGAATTTGCACGAAAACGAGTGCTACCAGTACGCAGCAGTAAGGAATATCCTGCTTTCAAAGGGCAAAAATGTTGAAATGATGGTGAATTATGAGCCCTCCATTCACTATTTTGCAGAATGGTGGAAACAGCTTTTCGGTGAATCCGAGGGCAAAGACGGCAAAGGTATTTTCCCGTCATCTGCGGATTTTTCAACAGACCTTCATTCCATGGGACAGTATATCCAGGAAGGACAGCGTATGCTGTTTGAAACTGCAATTTTGACTGAGAAACCTGTCTGCGATATAGAAATCAAAGAGGATAGTCAGAATATTGACGGTCTTAATTTCCTTAAAGGGAAGACGGTAAATTATGTAAACCAAAATGCTTCGGAAGCGGTAGCAATAGCACATGTTGACGGAGGAGTTCCAAATCTTTCTGTTACGGTTTCTGAAATTTCACCGTATAATTTCGGAATGCTTGTGTATTTCTTTGAAAAAGCTTGCGGCATATCCGGATATATCCTTGGTGTAAATCCGTTCAATCAGCCGGGTGTTGAGGCATATAAGAAAAATATGTTTGCGCTTTTAGGTAAACCCGGATATGAAGAAGAACGCGAAGCACTTTTAAAAAGGCTTTCAAAATAACTTTAAATATAAATAATTAAAAGGAGGAAGTTAAATATGTTACAACTTCTAATCGGAAAAAAAGGAACAGGAAAAACAAAGGTTTTGATTTCAAATGTCAATGACGCGGCAAAGAGCGCTCAGGGAAATGTTGTGTTTATCAGCAATAATATTTCTCAAAATATGTACGATATTATTTCAAAAGTCCGTATGACAGACACTTCTGAATTCGATATAACTTCTTGGGATGAATTTTTGGGATTTATCTGCGGAATTATAAGCGGCAATTTTGATATTACCAACATATTCATAGACGGTACTTTGAAAATTGTTAAAGGTTCTATGGAAGGATTTGAAAAGTTCTTGTCTTCTCTTGAAGAGGTAGGCAAAAAATTTGATATAGACTTTGAGCTTTCCGTTTCAATTGATGTTGCAGATGCTCCGGAGTACATCAAAAAATACGTTAAATAATTTCAGAGGAAAGAAAAATGCAGTATAACAGTACCAGAAATAAGGATATTTCTATTTCCGCATCAGAGGCTATAAAAAAAGGTCTTTCTGATGACGGTGGACTTTTTGTCCCAAAATATTTTCCTGAAATTACAGTATCGCAAATTCAGAAGCTTGCAAAAATGGATTACAGGCAGCGAGCTTTTGAAATTTTGTCGCTATTTCTTACCGACTTTACCGTGAAGGAATTAGAAGACTGTATAAATAAGGCATATACTAAGGAAAAATTTGGCACTGACAACATTGCGCCTGTTTATAAACTAAATGACAGTGCGTATGTTTTGGAGCTTTGGCACGGTCCAACTTGTGCATTTAAGGATATGGCGCTCCAAATACTGCCGCATCTTCTAACCACCTCTATGAAGAAAACAAATGAGGATAAAGAGGTTGTTATACTTGTCGCAACATCAGGAGATACGGGAAAGGCGGCACTTGAAGGTTTTGCGGATGTAGATGGTACAAGAATTGTAGTGTTCTACCCTGATAACAGCGTTTCCGAAATCCAAAAACTTCAAATGATAACGCAAACAGGGGATAATGTTTGTGTTTCTGCCGTCAGCGGAAATTTTGACGATGCACAAAACGGCGTAAAAAAGATTTTTACAGACAGCGGATACAAAAATCTTTTATCGGGCAATAATTTTAAACTTTCCAGTGCCAATTCAATAAACTGGGGACGCCTTGTTCCGCAGATTGTTTACTACTTCTCTGCTTACTGCGATATGTTAGAAGCAGGTGAAACCGAGCTTGGCGAAAAGGTGAATATTGTTGTTCCCACAGGAAATTTCGGCAACATTCTTGCAGCATACTACGCTTATAAAATGGGACTTCCTGTAAGCAAATTCATTTGTGCGTCAAATAAAAACAACATTTTGACCGATTTCATAAAAACGGGAGTATATGACAGAAACCGTGATTTTCATACTACGATTTCACCGTCTATGGATATACTGATTTCGAGCAATCTTGAAAGACTTTTGTATGATTTATCGGGGCATGACGATATTGTTGTAAGAAATTGGATGCAGGAGCTTTCAGAAAATGGTAAATATTCGGTTACTGAAAGTGTAAAAAATAAAATTTCGGATTTGTTCTATGCAGACTTTGCCGATGATGATGAAACTCTTGCCGAAATAAAGGCTTGTTTTGATGAGTACGGCTATGTGCCTGATACTCATACAGCGGTGGCGCTTTCGGTATATAAAAAGTATTTGTCTTTAAATGATGATAAAACAAAGACGATTATCGCTTCAACCGCAAGTCCGTTTAAGTTTAATCAAAGCGTATTGATTGCCTTAAAGGGCTGTGCGTTTGTTGCAGGCAAAGACGAGTTTACTCTTCTTTCGGAGCTTAATAAAATCAGCGGAATGGATATTCCAAAATCTCTTTCAGAGCTTAAAGATAAAGCAAAGATTTTTGACACGGTTTGTGATAAGGATAGTATGCTTCAAGTGGTCAGCGACTTTTTGCAAATCGGATAACAAAATTTAATTCCCGGTTTATGCTCAGCAACTATCCCTTGCGCATACCCGGGAATTTGTGTAATAAAAATAACTAACGGAGGAAAAATATGGCTACTTTTATCAATGAACCTTCCCACACTTTTAATGAATATCTTTTAATTCCGGGATATTCGGGAGCGGAGTGCATACCGCAGTCGGTAAGTCTTAAAACACCGCTTGTAAAATTCAAAAAGGGAGAAGAAACACAGATTTCAATGAATATACCGCTGGTTTCCGCAATTATGCAGTCCGTTTCGGATGATAAGCTTGCTGTTGCACTTGCAACGCAAGGGGGCGTGTCTTTTATTTACGGCTCACAATCGGTAAAAGATGAAGCGGATATGGTAAGACGCGCAAAATCCTATAAAGCAGGCTTTGTTAAAAGCGATTCAAATATTAAACCTTGCGATACATTAGCAGATGTAATAAAACTAACTGAGAAAACGGGACATTCTACTATTGCGGTTACCGAGGACGGCTCGCCTTGCGGAAAACTTTTAGGTATTGTAACAAGCCGCGATTACCGCGTAAGCCGCATGGAAAAGGATATAAAAGTAGAGACTTTTATGACACCATTTGATAAACTTATATGGGCAAAGGAAGGTACTACTCTAAAAGAGGCTAATGACATAATCTGGGACCATAAATTGAATTCTCTTCCTGTTGTAGATGATAAGGGAAATTTGTGTTATATGGTATTCAGAAAAGATTATGATTCCCATAAACAAAACCCAAATGAACTTCTTGACGCACATAAAAGATATGTTGTGGGTGCAGGTATAAATACAAGAGATTATGAGAAGCGTGTACCGGCACTTTTGGAAGCAGGGGCAGATGTTCTGTGTATAGATTCATCAGAAGGATTTTCCGAGTGGCAGAAAATCACACTTTCATGGATTCGTAAAAATTACGGCGAAAGTGTAAAGGTGGGTGCAGGAAATGTTGTTGACGCGGAAGGATTTAGATTTTTGGCAGACTGCGGTGCGGACTTTATTAAGGTCGGCATAGGCGGAGGCTCAATCTGTATCACCCGTGAAA
>DMLG01000146.1 GCA_003453455.1 Clostridiales bacterium | reverse complement strand
CTCATAAGCTCTTCAATCCTGTGTGAGCTCCATCCCGCAATTCTTGCTATCGCAAAAATCGGCGTATAGAGTTCGAGTGGCAGTCCCAGCATACTATATACAAAACCCGAATAAAAATCAACATTTGCGCTTATCGGGCGGTTGCGCTTGCCGCTTAAAAGCTCTATTGCAATTCTTTCAACCGCATAATAAAGTTCAAGCTCCTCTTCCTTGCCCTTTTCCTTTGCAAGGCTTCCTACAAATCCCTTTAAAATTCTCGCTCTCGGGTCAGAAAGGGAATAGACTGCGTGTCCTATGCCGTAGATAAGACCGCTTTTGTCAAATGCTTCTTTTTTCAGTATCTTATTTAGGTAATCTCTTATTTGTTCATCATTTTTGTAGTCTGAAATGTTGTTTTTTATATCCTCAAACATTTCCACAACCTTTTTATTAGCGCCGCCGTGCTTTGGACCTTTTAAAGAGCCAAGCGACGCTGCAACAGATGAATAGGTATCCGTTCCCGAAGAAGAAACAACATGGGTTGTGAAGGTGGAATTGTTGCCGCCGCCATGTTCTGCATGCAGTACAAGGCATATGTCCAATAGCTTTGCTTCAAGATCAGTAAACTTACTGTCGGGCCTTAACATATACAGAATTGCCTCTGCCGTTGAAAGGTTCTCAGGTGGTGTATGAATAAAAAAACTCTGCCCTTTCTGATAATGATTATATGCCTGGTATCCGTAAACCGATAGAAGCGGAAACAGCGCAATAAGCTGCATACTTTGCCTTAAAACATTTTTTATGTCAGTAGAATCTGCATATTTATCATAGGCATAAAGGGTAAGAACGCTCCTTGCAAGCGTGTTCATCATATCGCCTGACGGCGCTTTCATAATAATATCGCGCACAAAGCTCGTCGGAAGAAGGCGATATACTCCCAAATCATGTTTAAATTCATCTAAATCCGCTTTTGTCGGCTGCTCACCAAAAAGAAGAAGATATGCAGTCTCCTCAAATCCAAATCTGTTTTCATCTGAAAATCCTTTTACTATTTGCTCCACATCAACTCCGCGATAATAAAGCTTGCCTTCGCAAGGGATCATTTCCCCGTCGTCAATGGTGTATGACTTTACTTCGCCTATCTCGGTAAGTCCTGTCAAAACTCCTCTTCCCGACTTGTACCTAAGTCCCCTTCTTACCTCATATTTGTCATAAAGCCCCGGGTCTATATATCCATTTTTAACACATTTTTCCGCCAGTCTTTCTATGCTTGGCGAGAGCTCTGAAAATCTGTTCACCGTTTTGCTCCTTTCTTTATCCGAAACGCCATACTGAGTACAGCAGTCCTTAAATTCACATATCTTTTAACCATTTCCTGTGCTTTTTTTATTTCCTCTATGGCAATGATTATTGTTTTTTCGTCTGCTTTATTTGCTATATTTATCAATTTATCCTTATAATCTGTATTTATGGTATACTTTTCGCCGCTATTTTGTATAAGCATTATATCACGCAAAAAATCCACCCATAATCTCAAAATTGTTTCGGCGTCCTCTTTATTGAGTTCCACAAATTCCGCCACATCATAGCTTTCTAAAATATTCCCTGACAGAAGCTTTGTCAAAATCTCGCAAGCTCCGCTCCTTAAAGGCATAAATTCTTCGTCATCTGCAAGTTTCTTTGCCTTTTCGATATTTCCGTGAGAATACCTTGCAAGAAAATCGACATTTTTTATGTCGGGGTAACTCGTTTTCAAAATCTCCTTTATTTTATCCTGCGACACAGGCGGAAATTTTATAATTTCACACCTTGACCGCACCGTCGGCAGAAGTGATTCAGTATTTTCTGCAAGAATAATGAACACAGCATACTCGGGCGGCTCCTCCAAAAGTTTCAAAAAAGCGTTTTGCGCCTGCTCGTTCATTTCATCGCCGTAAGCTATAATATACACCTTTTTAGCATTTTCATACGGCTTTTTTGAGGCGTCCTTTAAAAGCTCTCTTACTTGCTCAACAATTATGTTTTTTTTGTCCTTTTGCGGAGTTATTATGCTTATATCGGGGTGATTCCCCGCCTTTGCCAAAAGGCATGAACTGCAAGTTCCGCAGGGTGCAACTTCCTTTTTTTCGCAGACCAGCGCATTTGCAAAAAGCCTGCCGGCACAAAAACTTCCTGCTCCGCGCTCTCCCTCAAAAATATATGCGTGCTGTGAAATTCCGCGCCTGATATTCTTTATTAACCTGTCCAAAATATCCTCGTGCAGGATTTCATAACCGTACATTTTATACCTCATTGCATCAAAATTTGAAATTTTTTATCGCATAAATTTCATTTTTGCCAATAAATTAGTTATATTTTAACATTTTCTGCACAAAAATGCAATATTCATATTCACAAAATTTCAAAAATTTATTTACAAAATATTTATGTTTCCTTCCCTTTTTACTGTATATCTTAAACAAACTCACCCAATCTTATATAGCCTTTTGGCATTTTCAGTAGTTATTGTTTCTACTTCTTGGGCGCTTATCCCTTTAATCTCTGCAATCTTTTCCGCCACATAGTGCATAAGAAGAGAGCTGTTTCTTTCGCCCCTATGAGGCTCAGGCGCAAGATACGGACAATCGGTTTCAAGCAAAATCCTCTCTATCGGGATTTTTTCCGCCGCCTTTTGCACTTTTTTTGCGTTTTTAAAAGTCACCGTTCCGCCAAAGCCGAAATACATTCCAAGTGACAGAATATCCTCCGCCATCTCACAGCTTCCCGAATAACAATGCATAACTCCGCCTATTCTTTTTATATCGTGCCGTTTTAAAATATCAAGGCAATCCATATGCGCCTCTCTGTCGTGAATGATAACAGGCAGATTCACCTCCTCTGCCAAGGTCAGTTGCCTGTCAAACCAGTATTTCTGAACCTCCCTTGCTACATCATCATAGTGATAATCAAGCCCAATTTCGCCTATGGCACAAACTTTTTTATGCTTTGAAATTTCTCTTAGTCTGTCAATATCCTTATCTGCAAGATTTCCTACCTCTTCCGGATGCACCCCTACTCCTGCATATACAAAATCATATTTTTCGCAAAGAGGCAGAATTTTATCTATGGACTCCATAGAATCTGCGGCATTTACTACATAACCGATACCGTTTTCTTTCATAGAATTAAGAATTTGAAAACGGTCACTGTCAAATCTTGTGTCATTATAATGTGCGTGTGAATCAAAAAGCATACTACATCTCCTATAACATATGCCTTAAAAGTGCAATCGCAATACCTAAAAGAGCCCCGACAAAAACCTCTTTCGGAGTATGTCCCAAAAGCTCTTTCAAATGCTTATCGGACTGCGAAAAATCCGATTTTTCAAAGTCCTCTAAAATTTTATTAAGTATGCGTGCCTGCTGACCTGCCGCGCGGCGCACTCCTGCCGCGTCATACATAACAACAAGCGCAAAAACTGTGCAAATCGCAAAATCTGTGCTGCTAAACCCCTCAATAATCCCAACAGATGTTGCAAGACTCGTTACAAACGACGCGTGTGAGCTTGGCATTCCCCCCGAGCCTACAAGCCGTCTGAAATCAAATCTTTTATCCTGTATAAGTGAAGTAATCACCTTAATGACCTGCGCCGTAAACCAAGCTATTACGCTTGTTACAAGCACGCTTTCCGCCCAAAAATTCATATTTTACGCCTTTCTGTTTATCAGTACATCACAAAGCCCATATAGCTCTTCGGTATTCTCAAATATGCCAAGGCTTTCCTTTGCCTTTTCTATGTATTCTCTTTGCAGTTTTTCTGCTTCTTCCAAGCCGCATAATGTCACATATGTAGATTTATTGTTTTCTGCGTCGCTGCCTATCGGTTTTCCGAGCGACTCTTCGCTTCCTGAAACATCTAAAATATCGTCCTGAATTTGAAAAGCTATACCAAGATTATAGCAATAGCTGTCTATTGCCTCCTGCTCGATATCATCTGCCCCTGACAAAATCGCTCCTATTACGCCCGAGGCACGAATTAGCGCACCTGTCTTTAATGCGTGCATATTTTTAAGCTCTCCCAAATTATCTATTCCTGCAAAAATATCAATTACCTGTCCGCCCACCATACCTTCTGAGCCTGCAGCAGCGGCAAGGTGCGATATGGCTTTTATAACTCTGTCATCAGACGCATATTCTGTACCATATTTTGCCGCAATTTCAAAGGCTTTTGTTAAAAGTGCGTCTCCTGCAAGTATAGCTGTCGCCTCACCGAAAACCTTATGATTTGTCGGCTTTCCTCTTCGCAGGTCATCATTATCCATTGACGGCAAATCGTCGTGTATAAGCGAATATGTGTGTATCATTTCCATTGCACAAGCAAACGGAAGTACCGTATCAACCGGCTTTCCGAGCATTTTTGCCGTCATCATCATAATCATTGGCCGCAAACGCTTTCCGCCTGCAAAAATACTGTAATTCATCGAATCATAAAGCTTTTTTTGCGCAATATCGTCATTTGGCAAATACTTTTTAAGCGCATCTTCTGTAATTTTTGCGTAATAGCTTAAAACATCATTCTTCATCAAAATCCTTCTTTTCCCCTCCGATTAAAACGGACACTTTTTTTTCCGCCTCATCAAGCATTTTATTGCAGTCCCCCGCAAGCTTTATGCCTTTTTCAAAAAGCTCTAAGCTTTCAGACAAGCTCGCCTCACCGCTTTCCAGCTTATTAACTACTTCTTCAAGTTCTTTTATGGCTTTTTCAAACATTGATTTTCTCCTTTACTTCGCATTTACAGCTTCCGTCCGAAAGTGTCAGTTTAAATATTTCTCCCGTTTTTAAATTCTTTACTTCCTTGATTATTCCGCCCTGTCCATCCTCCGCTATGGCATATCCGCGTTTTAAAACCGCAAGCGGGCTCATCGCATCAAGCTTCGCACAAAGCTCGGACATAATTTTCCGTTTCGCAGCCTCAGTAAGACGATAGCTTTTTTCCGCCTGGTGCATTAAATTATCGCACTTTTGACGCATATCATCAATTAAATTCTGCGGACTTTTAGGTTTTAAATTATCAAGTGAAAGTTTGAGCCGTTTTATATAATTTATCTGTGCTGTTTTGAGCCGTCCCTGCATTCCCGTAATCGCCGCAGAAAGTTCAAGCTGGGAGGGAACTGCTATTTCCGCAGCAGCCGATGGAGTTGGTGCTCTTAAATCTGCAACAAAATCAGCTATTGTAAAGTCGGTCTCGTGACCTACCGCAGAAATTATCGGTATTTTTGATGCATATATAGCCCTTGCTACTTCCTCTTCATTAAACGCCCACAAATCCTCTATCGAGCCTCCGCCACGCCCTACAATCAGCGTGTCACACAGGTTATGCTTATTAAAATACTCTATGGCTTCTACGATATTTTCCTTCGCCCCGGCTCCTTGCACAAGGGACGGATATATTATAATTTCACAATACGGGTAACGCCTTGTTATAACATTTATTATATCGCGTACCGCAGCACCCGTCGTTGCGGTAACTACACCGATTTTCTCAGGATACTTGGGAATTGGCTTTTTTGCCGAATCATCAAAAAGTCCCTCTTCTGCAAGGCGTTTTTTGAGTTTTTCATAGGCAATATATAACTCGCCCACGCCATCGGGCGTCATTTCGTTAATGTAAAGCTGGTATGTTCCGCTTTGCTCATAAACCCCTATTCTGCCGCGTGCCAAAACCTTCATACCGTCCTCAGGCCTGAATGTGAGGGTTTGTGCGGCACTCTTGAACATAACAGCTTTCAAAACTCCGCCGTCGTCCTTTAAGGTTATGTAAAGATGTCCGGAATAATGCTCTTTAAAGTTTGAAATCTCGCCTTTTATCCATATATCACCGAGCGTCTGCTGCGCTTCAACCAGGCGTTTCATATATGAATTAAGCTGGCTGACTGTCGCAATCAACGGTTCCATCTACATCAACTCCTTAAATAACATTTTTGCAATATGCGCTACTCCCACGGCATTATCACTTGAAAGCTCGCAAGATGCAAAAAATGCTTTATATCCTTGTTCTCCGAACAAATCTCTTAAAATTGTATTTGAGGCAACTCCGCCCACAAACAGCACTTTTTTTGGCTTTAAAAAACTCAATGCATCGGCTATACTGTTTCCCACAAATAAGAGCGCGGACTTTGCCAAAACCTCCGGGGGTAAATTCCCTGCCATATTCAAAAGCTTCGTTTCCATTCCCGAGAAATTTATAAATCCCCTATCTTGCGAAACTTTAAGATGAATACTCTCCTTTGCATCAAGGCTCAAACGGTCTATCTCTTTTCCGCATGGAAATTTTAAACCAAGCGCTACCCCTAACCTATCTATTAACTGACCTGCCGAAATATCCTTTGTTCCGCCTATAATTTTGGGGTTAAAACTGCCATTTTCGTACTTGCAGGACAGTATTTCCGTTGTGCCTCCCGAAAGATGGACACAGGCAAATTCTTCGTCTAAAAGTTCATATGCGCAGGAGGATACAATCCCTGCCATAATATGCCCGTCCTGATGCGATGTTTTATAAAGAGGCACTCCGAGCGTTTTTGCAATAACCCTTGCAAAGCTCTCGCCCGCTTTAAACACAGGCATATACGAGCCTTCCTGATTTCGGGGTTTTACCGAAACTCCTACCGCTTTTACTTCACTCATATCAAGGCTTAGGCTTTCAAATAAATTCGGCAGCTCTTTTATATGTGCAAAAACTCCGTCCGACTGGCGGATGCCCCTTTCGCCCTCTTTTACATCTATAATTTTTCTTAAATTTACCTCTTTTTCACCGCATACGGCAATAGAGGTTGTATAATTTGATGTGTCAATTCCAAGATACAGGCTCATTCCTTTAAAACTCCTGCCAAAACTCCGTTTACAAATGAGGCAGACTGCGGTTCATCAAAGGTTTTTGCAAGCTCCACCGCCTCATTTACCGCCACCTTCTGGGGCACATCTTCTACATACTTTATCTCATAAATCGCAAGCATTAAGATAGCTCTTGATGCCTTAGAAATCCGCTCAACTTTCCAGCCTTCTGCAAGGTTTGCCGAAATTATCCCTAAAAGCTCATCGTAATGCTCCAAAACTCCCATTACCACCTCGCGTATATATGGCATAGCTGATACCGCTTTTGGATTTTCAAAAGATAAATTTTCAAATAAGAAGTCTGTTTCCTCCATATGCTGATTAAGCTCAAAAATAAGCTTAAATGCTTCTTGCCTTGCTTCGCTTCTCGAAATCCTTTTCCCCATAAGAACATACCCTCTCAAAAAATAATACCATTTCTATTCTATTATAACCTAATACACAAAAAAAAGCAAGAAAAACAGGTAAAATAAAGCATTTTTTGAGTTTTTTCGTCTATTGACTTAATTTTTCAAATATGTTAATATATACTGAGTATCAGATTATTTGGAGGAATGTTTATGGAACGCGCTTTGGTTATATTTTTATTTCTTGCAGGACTTCTTCTCATAATAAAGGGCGGTGATTTTTTCGTAGATTCCGCCGTATGGTTTGCGGAGGCATTGAATGTTCCGAAATTTATTATAGGCGCAACTATCGTTAGTTTTGCAACAACGCTTCCCGAGCTCTTGGTTTCGCTTTTTGCATCGCTTGAAGGTAAAAATGTTATGGCGGCAGGCAATGCCATAGGTTCGGTTTCGGCAAATCTTGGTTTAATTATGGGAATTTCCCTTTTATGCATACCGGCCGCAGTAAAACGCCGGGAATTCGCCTTTAAAGGAATTCTGATGGCAGCAACCTGTCTGTTTTTGTGGCTGTTTTCGCGGGATGGGAATATAAGTATTTTTGAAAGTATCATAATGCTTTTATTCTTTATCATATTTATGACCGAAAACACCCTCTCAGCAAAGAAAAATATGTCGCTGTCCGAAAAAAATGAGATAGACAAAAAGGATATGGGCAAAAATATTGTCCTTTTCATCATAGGAATAGCAGGTATTGTGCTTGGCTCACAGCTGATGGTTGATAACGGAAGCGAAATCGCGCGTATGTTTGGAATTTCGGAGGGGATTATAAGCGTTACCATAATCGCAATAGGCACATCTCTTCCGGAACTCGTTACAACGCTTACTGCCATATCGAAAAAGCAGTCCTCGCTTTCAGTCGGGAACATTATCGGCGCAAATATTATAGATCTTGCGGTAATCCTTCCCGTATGTGCCTTAGCAGGCGGCGGCGCACCCGTTGAAATGCAGACATATGCCATTGACATTCCTGTATGCCTTGGAATTATCCTGCTTTCTATAACTCCGCCGCTCCTTTTCGGAAAACTATTCCGCAGTCAGGGAGCTTTGATGCTGGTTTGCTATGCTATTTATATAGGTTATGTTTGCGTAACTCTTTAAAGGAGAATTTGCTTTATGATTTATATGTTATTAACCGATGGCTTTGAGGATATAGAAGCCTTAGAGACTCTTGATATTATACGCCGTGCAGGGTTATCTGCAAAAACTGTCGGAATATCATCAAAAACTGTAACATCGTCGCATAATGTAACTGTTTTGTGCGATTTAACCTTTGATACGGCTGATTTTTCCGATATGCGTATGCTAATTCTTCCGGGAGGCCCCGGGCATACTGCATTCTCAGAGTCGGAAAAGGTATGTGCCCTTATAAAATCCGCATATGAAAAGGATATATATATTGCAGCCATTTGCGCCTCCCCCTCTGTTATAGGCAAAATGGGGCTATTAAAGGGCAAACATTTTACCTGCTTCCCGGGATTTGAGGATATGGTTTTGGGCGGCATACATTCACCCGAAAAGGTTGTGACCGACGGGCAGTTTATAACTGCAAAAGGTGCAGGTGCGGCAAGCGATTTTGGCTTTGAAATTGTAACGCTTTTAAAAGGCGAGCATATAGCAGATGAGCTCAAAAAGCAAATGCAGTATTAGAGGTGCGGATTATGAAAATTATCGATATATTAAAGAAGGACAGCCTCTCAATTTCTTTTGAGGTTTTTCCGCCAAAATTCGATACCTCCTTTGAAAGCGTTAAGAGCGCAACTGAGGAAATCGCAAAGCTTTCCCCCTCCTTTATGAGCGTCACCTACGGTGCTGGCGGAGGGACAAGCAAATATACCTTGGATATAGCAAAAAACATCATGGAGCACTACCATGTTCCGACGCTTGCGCACCTGACCTGCGTATCCTCGACAAAGGATACTGTAAAGCGGCAGATTGACGATATGAAAAATGCAGGTATTAAAAATGTTATGGCATTAAGGGGAGATAAGCTCTCCGATACTGATGGCGGCGGCATTTCCGATTATACACACGCTATTGACCTTATCCGCGAGCTTAAAGAAAGCGGGGACGATTTCTGCATAGGCGGAGCGTGCTACCCCGAAGTTCACCCTGAAAGCACCTGCCAAAAAGAGGACATACGCTTTCTTAAAGAAAAGGTCGATGCAGGCTGTGAGTTTTTAACCACACAGATGTTTTTTGACAACAACCTGCTCTTTAACTTCCTCTACAAAATACGCGAAGCAGGAATAACTGTGCCGATTGTAGCAGGAATTATGCCAATAACAAACGCAAATCAGGTGGAGCGTGCGATAAAACTTTCAGGCTCTTTTATGCCACAGCGTTTTAAAAGTATTGTTGACAAATTTGCAGA
>DMLG01000036.1 GCA_003453455.1 Clostridiales bacterium | reverse complement strand
TATCATGGTCTCGGGTTGTACCCGGTGCAAATGTAAGGTCCATGATTCCTATTACATGGAACTGATGGCAGTGGCAAAAGCACTGAAACGGCTGGGAAAATACGCAGTCAATGGAAAAACAGTGCTTTATACAGATTGCCAGAGCCTGGTTACGGAATACAATACCAAGATGGCTGGATGGGAGGAATGCGGTTGGAAAACATCCGAAGGAAAGTTTATAAGGCATTGGAAACTGTGGCGCAAGATCGGGCGAAGGACAAAAGATATAGAGCTTCAGATTCGGTGGGTTAAGGGACACGTAAAAAATGTATTCAACAATCAGTGCCATTTGTCTGCTCAGGCAGAAGCCATGGTGCGGAAAAAATGCAGAAAACAGAAGCTGATGTTTTCCGATTCTGCTGTACAGGAGGAAATGAAGGATGGTGAATAACAGGTTTATCAAAAAGCTGGCAACCAGCCAAGTTAACGATTTGGTGAATTTCGTATTCCCTAATTTTGAGCCCGGTACGGTAACATTCGGGGACGACAACCAGTCTTTGTTCAAAGTGTATTATGATTATGCAGGAGCAACACTGAACGTGGTCATTGATGATTTTGAAGGATTTGCGGAGGCTGATGGTCCGCTTTCTTCTCTCAGGCATGTGGCAAGTTATATGGATGCAGCTGAACAGATCCGTTTTCATGCATGGATGTACCATAATTTTCGGGAAGCCTACCTGAAGGAACTGGCTCGTTTCTTGAATAGGACATACAGGGGTGATTGCAGGTAAGAACCTAAGGAAAAAACAGCAACGTGGTATATTAAACGGGCATTATGCAAAAAGGATGAAATTAATATGGGCAAACAGGAAAAAGTGAGCCGACCGGATTTTTTCCGGCGGCTCAAACGAAATAAAGAATTCGCATCCGTTTCAGGTGAGACAAAAACGGCTGTATGCGAAGTGTTTCCATTGCGTGATTACTGGCTTCTGCTTTTCTTTGAAAATGGGGAAGTACGGCTGTACGATTGCGCCTGGGTCTTAAAGGTATCAGCATTAGAAATGCTGAACAAGAAAAAATTCTTGCAAAAAGTTAAGGCTGATCACGGCGTGGTCAAATGGAACAAGTATCTTGCCATAAGCTCGGAAGAACTTTACGATAACAGCACTCCGCTGACGGATGGTGAGGGAAAGATTCTGCAGCTTTTATAATTGGTCGATAGGAAGGAAAATATTATGAAAAGGAAAAATAAAACAATTCCGTATTACTCAAGAAAAAAGGGCAAGTGGCGTGTCAAAATAGTAATGGGATACCAAGGAAAGGATTATTTACAAACGGAAGAAGGCGAGTTGGATTATGTTGTTTGTGAGTATCTCAGAACCAGCCTGTATTATCCGTTCTGGCTGGATGAAAACAGAGATACTGAACGTGATTTTCAACCGCACGCACATTCCTTTAACGATGCATTAAGCTGGCTTCTGCATTATCCTGAACATTTCAGCATCGAAGGATTTGAAGAATTTTATTCCGAACAGGAAATCGAGCTGATACAGAAATTTCAGAAGAAGCTGCTGGAAGATATGGGGAAAATTTGAGGATTTTGACTGAGTGTTAAAAATAGATAGTAACCAAACGACTTCTGTTTCGTAGACAGGTGTATTGATTAATGGTGGACTTTGTTATAAGCAAAGAAAGGAAAACAAAATGATTTTAAAGAATCCTCCAAAGCCTCCTCCTCTTCCTCCTGAACATTGCTCTATTAGAGATATTGAGTGGCCAAACACTCGTAATATGGCTAAGCCACTAGCAGAGCGACCACTTTATATAGACGACAGGGGAATCTTATACAGAAAAGTGAATTTAGCAATGCTACCTGATAATGTTCAAACCCATATTGCATCTGAAGAAGAAATTTTTAAAGGTCAGTTTTTGGGGGTACTCCCGGAAACACCAAAACCTGAAGAAAACCGAGCTGCCCCATTTCAGTTTAAAAGCTGCCCTGTGGAATTTCCTAAAGACAATAGTTAAACGGAGGATGAAACTTTATGCAAAAAGGAAAAATCAAACTCAAAATCGAAGTATCAAAAGAATTTGAGGATTATGTGGACGAGCAATACATAGAACAAGTTTTGATGCGGGTTGCAAACAGGATTGTCAGTGAATTGAGATGGCAGATTGAAAATCCAAACCTGCCCGAGGAAGAGCGTTTCAACATCGATAACTTTAACGCAACAATAGAATGCGGTTCCGGAAAATCCGGAACCTTTGCCGGTGCCAACTGGAAATCCAAGAAATCCACAAGTTCTTCCCGTTCATTCAGTAACAGGTCTGTCACGCATACTTCAAAGATGATAGAGTCTTTTTCCACAGAGGATTCTGATTAAGATTGCAAGAATTAATTTATAATGGAAAAATTAATCGGAAAAAGGAGCATAGCCTGGATGAAATGTAAATTTTATAAAATAATTGTCGCAGCCGTTTTTCTGGTTGGCATACTGTCCGGCTGCGGCAACGTTAAAAATATGGCGCAGGATACATTGATGAAAGTGAAAGCTTTTACCAGTATCGACGCCTTCAATATCCGTCAGGTTATTACGAAAGACAGCTCTACAAGCCGTACCATCATGTGGCAGTCGTTGTCTGAAGAAAAAGACGCCTTTATAGAATATAAAGCCACCAACCAAAACAAGACATTGATACAGAAAGAATGCATCAACGATAAATTTACCGATAACGGGAAAACTTCGTACGTGCATACGGTTACCCTGCAGGATCTGCAGCCGGGCACGGAATACGAATACCGGTTAGG
>DMLG01000054.1 GCA_003453455.1 Clostridiales bacterium | reverse complement strand
CCTTTGGGAGTTGAGCTTAAAAACAATATAAAAAAGGCATGGTGGAAAAAATTCATTCAGGAATCCAAGTACAATGTGGGCGTTGACTGCGCTATACTGATGAACCCTGAAACTTGGGTAGCATCAGGGCATATCGGCGGTTTTTCCGATCCTTTAATGGACTGTAAGGAATGTCACGCACGCCACAGAGCAGATAAGCTTATTGAGGATTTTGCGCATAGTAAGGGTGAGGATATCACGGTTGACGGTTGGAGCAATGAAAAGATGCTTGAATACATCGAGGAAAACGGTATCGTATGCCCCGAATGCGGCAAGCATAATTTTACCGATATACGCCAGTTTAATCTGATGTTTAAAACTTTTCAGGGCGTTACAGAGGACTCCTCTTCAACGATTTATCTGCGTCCTGAAACGGCTCAGGGAATATTTGTAAACTTTAAAAATGTTCAGCGTACATCAAGAAAGAAAGTACCTTTCGGTATAGGACAGGTGGGAAAATCTTTCAGAAACGAAATAACACCCGGAAACTTCACTTTCAGAACCCGTGAATTTGAACAGATGGAGCTTGAATTTTTCTGCAAGCCCGGTGAAGATTTAGAATGGTTCTACTATTGGAAAGATTTCTGTATGAAATGGCTTACTTCACTTGGTATAAAGGAAGAAAATGTGCGTTTCCGCGACCATTCAAAAGAAGAGCTTGCCTTTTATTCAAAGGCCACTTCCGATATAGAATTTGTATTCCCATTTGGCTGGGGTGAGCTTTGGGGCATTGCTGACCGTACCGATTACGACCTTATGCAGCACCAAAATCACTCGGGTGAAAGCATGGATTACATCGACCAGGCAACGGGCGAGCGTTATGTTCCTTACTGCATAGAGCCGTCACTTGGTGCAGACCGTGTAACTCTTGCATTCTTGGTTGAGGCTTATGACGAAGAAGAATTAGAAGGCGGCGACACCCGTGTTGTGCTTCATCTAAATCCGGCATTAGCACCTGTTAAAGCAGCGGTTCTGCCCCTTTCAAAAAAGCTTAACGAGGGTGCGGAAAAGGTTTTCGATAGCCTTTCAAAGAAGTTCAATATGGAATTTGACGATGCAGGCTCTATTGGCAAACGCTACCGCCGTCAGGACGAAATAGGTACACCTTTTTGCATCACATACGACTTTGATTCAGAAAACGACGCCTCGGTAACAGTCCGCGACCGTGACACAATGGCGCAGGAGCGTGTTAAAATTGATGATTTGGAAGCTTTTTTGGAAAACAAGCTTTCATTTTAAAAAAATATAAATAAAGGAAGGTAAAACAAATGAAAACTATTGATGAATTCAAAAAATTTATTTCAAGGGGCAATGTTGTGGATTTAGCTGTCGGCGTTATAATGGGTAGCGCATTTACAAAAATCGTAACGTCGCTTGTTGAAAACATCATAACACCGGTTTTAAGTGTTATAACAGGAAAGGTAAATATTGCCGACCTCTCTGCAAAGGTTACAGAAGAGCTTGTTATTCCTTACGGTCAGTTCTTGCAGGCAATTATTGACTTTTTGCTAATAGCAATTTCTGTTTTTGCAATAGTTAAGATGATAAACAAAATAAGAGAAAGATTTGAGAAAAAGGAAGAGGCTGAGGCTGAGCCTCCTGCACCTTCAAACGAAGAAGTACTTTTAACCGAAATCCGCGACCTTTTGAAAAAGCAGTAAAAAATCGGAGCTTACTTGCTCCGATTTTTTTTAATCCTCTTGTGCCTGTATCTTCCTTTTTCCACTTCATTTACCGTTTTAGGGACTGTATATATATCGGTATATGATGCCGCCTCTTCTTCGGTTTCAGGCGGTATCTGTATAAGTCCCGTACATTCGGTCATTGAAGCGACTGTGTTTGCATTATTCATAATATCAAATGCAAAATCTTCATCTTTCATAATTTTTCGCCCCTTTTTATATTCCCCGAAAACGAAAAATTTAATGAAAAACAGATAAGAAATTTTATTTTTCCTTATCTGTTATTTTATGCTTTATTTTGCTTGCAAAGCGCACTATACGAATATAAACGCCATAAAACCGTTTTTTTAACACTTGCTTTTTACAATAATTTACATATTTTTTATCATCAAAGGACAGGTACTCATTCTCACGGTAAACACCGCACGCTAAAGCTAAAATCTGCTCGTTTTTTATGCCATGCTCACGCTCAAACTGATTATCTCCGCACATAACATATCCGCTTTTTTCAATACCCACAACACGGTGCAGCACAAACTGTCCGTTTTTTCGCAAGTAAAGCGGCAAATCATATTTTTTAAGCTTATTCGGTGCCTTTTTTAATACTACTTTATCAACATTCTGCCGTATTAAAGGCAGCATACTTGTACCCTTTGGCGAAAAAACAACGGTTTTCCCAAGTTCTATCTGCTCTTTCATTAAGGGCCACAATTCCGCAAGAGGGATTTGCTTCTTTTCCATATCAAACCAACAGCTTTCCGTCCCTTAACTTTTCCAAAAATTCCGAAATATCCGCTTTTGCTGTTTCTTCATCAACATCATATTCGTTTAATAGGCAAGCTAAGAGTTCCTCTTCGGTAGTTTCATTTTTAAGTTTTTCCCACAAAAATGCACCCGTTTCATTTGTAGTAACCATTGCATTAAAGTTTACCGATTCCTCGCCCGTCGCAACAGCAATATAGCTATCTGCAATCTTTCTTAAAATAAATCCGTCTTTTATTTTCATAAAAAATCTCCCTTATATACAAGTTTATATCCCATTTTACCATATATTATACAAAAAATCAAGGTTGACTTTTAAAGGCTTATGTGATATGCTTTGAATAAGGAGAAATATTATGCGTATAATAGGAATTGACTATGGAGATTCTCGTGTTGGCATTGCTAAATGCGATCCACTCGGAATTACTGCACAAGGCATAGGAACGATAAAAAACAAAGGCATCGAAAAACTGCTTCTTGAATTAAAAAAGATAATTGATGATTATTTACCCGAAAAAATAGTTATCGGACTTCCAAAAAATATGGATGGAAGTCTCGGCTTTCGTGCAGATGCAACATATGAATTTGCGGAAAATTTAAAAAGCATTTATGGCGGAGAAATCGACTTCTGGGATGAACGGCTCACGACAGTAGGTGCAGCAAGGTTTCTGACCGAAACAGGAACCTTTAAAAAGGCGCGAAAAAATGTCATTGATACGGTTTCTGCTTGCCTTATTCTTGAAGGCTATATGCAAAAAAACAGTTGACATATCTTTTTATATGTATTAAAATATCAAATAAAACAGTTTAGGAGAAAAACGATGGAAGATAATATTTTGATTTTAGAAGACGAACAGGGTAATCCCGCAGAGTTTATGGTTTATGATGTCTATGAATTTAACGGAAAGACCTATTTCGCGCTGATTGAAGTTATTGAGGGAAGCACAGAGGAATCAGATGAAGTTGTAATTATGCGCGTTGAAGGTGAGGGTGATGACGCAGAGCTCATTTCGATAGACGATGAGGCGGAGTTACAGGCAGCATTTGATGAATTTGTCCGCCGTGATGAAGAATTTGACGAGGAAGATAATTAGTTTTTATACCCTGCAATTCTCGTATTAAGCCTATATTTTTTACCAACAAATTATATACGGGATATCAATATCTTTTTGCGGCATATACGCCTCCTTTTCCTTTTGGAACTGCCAGTGGACATATAATGCAAAAATAAGATAACCCACCTGCTTATGCAGGTAAGAAATCAGGTCTTGTTTACGGTCTGTGCGGGGCAAAAAAGCTGTTTCACGAAAAGTGAAACAGCTTTTTTAATTGATTTTACATCTATTCTCCAAAAAGAGTTATTAAAAGGTATCTGTCCCCGGCACCGGGAAGCAATACCGCAATATTTTTTAAGTCCCCACATTATATATGTGTATCGGCCGTATTCCGCGATAGGAATAACTGGAAATAGGACGGCAGTTGCTGTCAATACTGTGTGCGGCCACAAGCACCGTTTCAGGTGTTCCGTCGCCTGCGTCCACAACTACCGGAGAATGATTAAAATCGGGTCCTTCTTTGAATTTCAGCTGGACAATATCGCCTGCCATAATCCTTTTAAGCTCAACCTCTTCACCTTGCGGTCCGGGTCCTCTGTTGTTTACAAGGAAGTTATATAAATATTCCACGCCCGTCCAAGAAGCTGTACGATTGGACGCGTTTATATAATACCAGCCAAAAGTTGGCGTGTAATTCATAACTCCCGAGCCTGCAAAAAGGCACTGCGATGCAAAATTTGTGCAATCTCCGCCAAGGTCAGAAAAATCAAAAAATTCAGGATTTCTAAAATATGCCCACCTATTTGCGTATGCCACCGCCGCAACTCTATCATATCTCATAAAATTATCACCCTTTACTATTTTATGAGATATTTTGGAAAGTGTAACATATGCTGGTAAAAAGCCTGTTATACTACCGCAGTTTCTTCCTTTTCGAGTTTTCTGTAATCGACCTTACCAATAGCCGTTTTTGGCAGGCTTTCGATAAACTCTATTTCACGCGGCATTGCATACTTTGCAATATTCTTTCGGCAATACGCAAAAAGCTCGTTTTTTGTTTCATCATTTTGCGGCACTCCCTGCTTTAAAACAACAAAAGCCTTTACCTTCTGCATTTTGTACGCGTCGGGAATTCCTACGACGCAGCAAGAATCTACGAATTTATGCGCATTTAAAATATTTTCTATTTGCAAAGGGTACACATTGTAACCTGATGAAATTATCATTCTTTTAGCCCTTGAATGGAAATATACAAAGCCCTCATTATCCATTGTTCCCAAATCGCCTGTATATACCCAAACGCGTCCGTCTGCATGGGTGCGCAAGGCTTTTGCCGTTTCCTCGCTATTATTAAGATATCCGCTCATAACAGTAGGTCCGGAAATCAGAATTTCACCCTCTTCGCCGTACGGAAGCTCAATTTCGGTATCGGGCCTTACAATCTTTATATATGTGTCAGGAAGCGGAATACCGATACTTCCCTCCTTAAAGATGTGATACGGCATAAGACAGCAGGCATTTACCGTTTCTGTTGTACCGTAGCCCTCACGAATTCTCACCGTGCTTTTATGCTCCGCCAAAAAGGCGTTAAACCTTTTTGCAAGCCCTGCCGATAACGAATCTCCGCCCGAAAATACTCCTTTTAAACTGCTCAAATCCGCCCTCGCCATATTAGGAAGTCGCAAAATCGCCTCATAAAGCGTAGGAACACCTGCTATAAAATTACATTTATATTTAGTTATAAGTTTTGCATAACTTTTTGCGGTAAATCTCGGCACTAAAACGCACCTTCCGCCGTGCGAAAGCATTGCATGAATACACACTCCAAGTCCAAATCCGTGGAAAAGCGGCATAGCCGCAAGCATTCTGTCGCCTACCATAAACATAGGATTTGCTCCGATTACCTGCTCGGAAAGTGCATTAAAATTCTTGTTAGTTAAAACAATTCCCTTGGTAGTCCCCGTTGTGCCGCCCGAATAGAGGATAACCGCAGGGTCATCGGCTTTTTTATTTACTTTATAATTATAAAAACAGCACTTCGAAAGCTTCATAAAATCATTCCAGCGAATGATAGGTGCGTCCTGCGGTATTTTCTGAATTTTTCGTCCCTCTGTCAGCATATATCCTGCCTTGATTGGCTTTGAAAGCTCATCTTTAACGCTTGCAATGATGATATTTGTAAGCTTTGTATTATGGCGTATTGCCTCAAATTTGCCGTAGAATTGGTCAAGAGTTAAGGCTGTCACGCTTTGTGATTCGTTTAAGAAAAACTCTATTTCCTTCTCTGCTGAAAGCGGATGAATCATATTTGCAACAGCACCCACAAGATTTACCGCATAAAAGGCATAAATTGCCTGCGGACAGTTGGGCATAGCAATCGTAACTCTGTCATTTTCCCTAACGCCTATGGTTTTAAGCGCCTTTGCACACTTTTTCACGCCCTCTGCAAGCTTTTGGTAGGTTGTGGAGCGCCCCATAAAATCAAAAGCGATATTATTGGGGTATTTTTCTGCTATTTTTTCAACCATCTCAAACATCGAGCCGTCAAAATACTCCAAATGCTCAGGGATATTGCCAAGCGAGGTTATCCACGGGGTCTTTACAATCATACTCATACTGCTTCATACCTCCTCGGCAAGCGGTTTCTCCAAAATCTCTGGGTTTTCTAAAATGTCCTTAAAAAGTTTTATTGTTTTTGAAAAGTAATATCCGTCAGCAATGCGCTCATCTACCGTAAATCCCAAATCCACACTGTCACGCATTGTGACATTTCCGTTTTCATCATAAAACGGACGCTTTTTCCTCTCTCCGACAATAACAAAAACAGAAGTTGTGCCCCAATTAGTCAGGTGATGATACCCTGAATGAAGCTTTATTGAACCTAAATTCGATAGAATTACCGAAGAATAGTAAGGGTCGGTTTCAACAAAGGATGCAGGAATTTTTCCGTGCCGTTCTAAAATACAGAAAAACTTAATTATTGCCTTTGAAAGGGTGCGTGGGAGCTTATTAAATATCTCCATAACCTCAGTTGTTGAGTCTTTATTATCACCCGTTCTGCAATATGTTACCTGACGGTATATTTCATTATGAACATCGTCAATATTGTAGCTATCTTTTGCATGAATAAAAGCGAGTCCCTCTTCACTGGAATCGGTAAACTGCTTCTTTATTACAAAAGACGCGCTAACTTCATTTCTCTGGTACAGATTATTATTTGCAATAAACCTATTCATTTTGGGGCGCAGGGTTACTGTTTTTAATATTGCCGTAACTATCGCCTGAAAGAGATTATACTTATATTCGGGGTTTTGTGAATTCTTTTTTTCAAGATATTTGCTTAAATTCGTCAGGTCTATCCTTTCCGAAACAAACGCCTCATTATCGCATCTGTTAGGAAAAATAACAGGCATTATAAAATGCATTGCATCAAGATTTTTTAATAGCACCCCGTCGCGCCTGTCACCTAATCTGCGTTTTTTGCTCATAACTAATCTCCTTCTTAAAGTGCGTCTATATACTCGCAGGCGCTAAGTGCCGCTATTGCACCGTCAGACGCCGCTGTTGTAACCTGCCTTATTTTCTTTTGCCTGCAATCACCTGCAACGAAAATACCGCGCAGTTTCCCGTTCAGGTCGGTATCCGCCTTTGCATATCCGCGTTCATCAAGCTCCAAAATATTTGAAAATGCGTCATTTTGCGGAACTAATCCCACAGCCAAAAATACGCCGTCAACTAAAAGCTCTCTCTCTTGCCCGTCTTTTTCATTTTTTATTCGTATTCCGCTTATTTCGTTGTCTCCCAAATATTTTGTGACTACATTTCCTAAAATCACTTCAACATTTCCTTTTAATTGTTCTTGAAGTTTCTTTTCTCCTGTTAAAAAGTCAAGATTTTGAACAATATATACCTTTTTTGCAAGGTCGGAAAGCAGTATTGCCTCTTGGAGTGCAGAATTTCCGCCACCGATTACGGCAACAGTCTTATCCATATAAAATGCACCATCGCAAACAGCACAAAAGGATATGCCTTCGCCTATAAATTTTTCCTCGTCAGAAAGTCCCAAAAGGCGATGTTTTGCGCCTGTTGCAACAATTACGGCTTTTGCCGAAAATTCGCCGCTATCGGTTAATACCTTTTTAACTTCGCTGTCCTCTACCTTTAATACCTCGGCTGATTCCACATCCGCACCTTGATAAAGCACCTGTTCTACAAGTTTTTCGGCAAATTCATTTCCCGAAAGCTCGGTAAAGCCCGGTATATTTTCTACCTTTGGCGAGAAAGTTATCTGTCCCCCAAAGGTCTCCTTTTCTATTACAAGAACCTTTTTATTTGCTCTTAAAGCGTACAGAGCGGCGGTCAGCCCCGCAGGGCCGCCGCCGATTATAATAATATCGTACATAGTTTCTTCCTTATGCATTTATATATTTTTTAATATCCGATACACCCGTAAACTTTGAAACTTCGCCGCCTTTAATGACAACAAGTGTTGGTGCCTGCTTTATGCCAAATTCCTGCGCCATTTCGGGCTGTTCGTTTGCAAAAATTTTCTCGTATGCGACGCCTGCTTTATCAAGCGTTACACCTGCTATTTTGCAGTTAGGACAAGTTGGTGTTGCGAAAAGATAAACCGCATCTCCGTCCGCTGCTTTTTGAGGCGCCGATTCTTCCACCGCCATTTTCGGCTCTACACCGTTTCTTGTAAGCTTGGAATTTGCAATATCATATGTTCTACGGTCTTTGTATTCCTGTGTTTTTCCGTCGTTCCAGTTCTGAACAGGTCTATAATATCCTGTAATTCTGCTGTAAACCTCTGTCTTTTCGCCGCACTCGGGACAAACACTAACCTCACCTGCAATATAGCCGTGATTTTTGCATACCGAATATGTCGGTGACATTGTGTAATACGGAAGCTTATAATTTTCCGCAATCTTTCTTACAAGATTTGCAGCTGCGCTCCAATCAGGCAGTTTTTCGCCCAAAAATGCGTGGAATACCGTACCTGATGTATAAAGTGTTTGAAGCTCGTCCTGAATGTCAAGCGCAGAGAAAATATCCTCTGTAAATCCAACAGGAAGATGCGATGAATTTGTATAGTAAGGCGTTCCGTTTTCGTTTGCTGTGATAATATCAGGAAATCTCTTTTTGTCGTGCTTTGCTAAGCGATATGCCGTTGATTCAGCAGGTGTTGCCTCTAAGTTATAAAGGTCTCCGTACTCCTCCTGATAATCGGAAAGACGCTCTCTCATATGGTTTAGAACCTCGATTGTGAAATCCTGTGTTTCCTTATGCGTCATATCCTTTTTGAGCCAATTTGCGTTAAGTCCCGCCTCATTCATACCAACAAGGCCGATTGTTGAGAAGTGGTTGTTAAATGTGCCAAGATACCTCTTTGTATAAGGATACAGTCCGTTATCCAAAAGCTTTGTTATAACAGTTCTCTTAACCTTTAATGAGCGTGCCGCAATATCAAGCATTCTGTCAAGACGAGCATAAAAGTCCTCTTTATCCTTTGCCTGATACGCAATTCTCGGCATATTTATAGTAACAACACCGACAGAACCTGTGCTTTCGCCGCTGCCGAAGAAACCGCCAGATTTTTTGCGAAGCTCACGAAGGTCAAGGCGCAGACGGCAACACATTGAACGGACATCGGAAGGCTCCATATCACTGTTTATATAGTTTGAAAAATACGGTGTTCCGTATTTTGCCGTCATCTCAAACAAAAGACGGTTATTTTCAGTATCAGACCAGTCAAAATCTTTTGTTATAGAGTAGGTCGGGATAGGATATTGGAAACCTCTGCCGTTTGCGTCACCCTCAATCATAATCTCGATAAACGCCTTGTTTACCATATCCATCTCTTTTTTGCAGTCTTTATACTTAAAGTCCATTTCCTTTCCGCCGACAATTGCATTAAGCTCTGCCAAATCGTTAGGAACTGTCCAGTCAAGCGTTATATTGGTAAATGGTGACTGTGTTCCCCATCTGCTTGGTGTATTTACGCCGTAGATGAAGGACTGAATACATTGTTTTACCTCTTTATAAGTAAGGTTGTCCGCCTTTACAAAAGGCGCCAAATATGTGTCAAATGACGAAAATGCCTGTGCGCCTGCCCATTCATTCTGCATGAT
>DMLG01000139.1 GCA_003453455.1 Clostridiales bacterium | reverse complement strand
TAAGCGATGAACAATTATAAAACGCCCAGTATCCTATTATTTTTACACTTGAGGGTATCGTTATTTTTTTAAGAGATGTGCAGTATTCAAAAGCACCGTCGCCTATTTTAACAACGCCCTTCGGGATAGTTATGCTTTTAAGATCCTGGCTGCGGTTAAAGGCATAATTGCCTATATATCTTACAGATCCGGGGATAGTTACAGATTCAAGCACTGTTGTCCAGCGGCTGCCGGAGCTGAAATAATCATTTGACAGCCCTGCTGCATAATCAGCAATACCGACTGTACCGTCCTTGATCTTCAAGTCATGTACTTTATTTGCGTTTTCAATTTCAAAATTATTTGAGCTTGACTCCTCGGTATCTACCTTTATCAGCCAGTTATCTATATACTGGATCTTTTCTTTGCTGTCGAGCAGCTTTGTTGCGGCGAAAGCACACTCGCCTATTCTCTCTAAGCTGTCGGGAAAGCTGATCTTTTTAAGATCCGAACAGCCGGCAAAAGCTCTGTTGCCGATTATCTTTAAGGATTCAGGCAGCTTTACGCTTTTTATGTTTTTATTGTAATAAACATAAGTACGGCTGCTTATCCATTTTCCATCCTCATTATTATCCAGATCAGCACCAAGACCGTCAATATCGGCAACAAATGCGTCATCGCAAATCATTTTTACACCGTCAGGGATAACAACATCGCCCTTGGCATTGCTGCCGTCTATAAGGATACCGTTAAGGATAACAAGATCGTTTTTCTTCAAAGCATTCTTATACCACTTCGTATTGTAAAAAGGATTGGCACACATATCTGTAATTGAATCTGCAACTGTGATCTTGCTGACATTTACAAGCGTGTCAAATAAGTCCTTATATCCTATACCTTCAATGCCTTCCGATATAACAAGCTCTGTTATATCCTCTGCTTTTACTTTATCAAACAGCTTGCAGTCTTCGCCGATCTCATTAATAAAGCCCGTACCCGAAAGCGTAAGCTTGCCCTTTCCGTCATACGCCCAGTTGATAGTATCATCAACTGCACCTGACAGAGCACCTGCTGCACTTGCAGTTATCATATTATCGCTTGTGAACGTCGTTTCCGGCAATACAGCCGCTGTACCGAACACAAGGCTCAGCGCAAGTGCCGATGAAATAAGCTTCTTTACCATTTAAAACACTCCTTTAAATATTAATATTTCGTTAAAAACAGTATAGCATTATTTCCTGACATTGTCAAGGACTAAAAATGCAGCTGGTCGGGGTCTTCGACATCCTTGGCAAAGCTGCCTGCCGCCGGGATATTCTTAGCCTTATACTTTGCAAGCTCCTGCGCCTGCTCATCTGTGATAATGAATGCTTTTTCAAGAGTAGACTTAGCTTTTAGCGTCATAGCCTGAACGCCCTGCGTATCTCTTGCTGCCTTCGGCAGCAGCAGTGCTGTGTCGAATATTATCATTCTGCCGTTTGATGAACGCAGCATCAGAATTGCATTCTCCTCGACAAAGAAAATATCAACGAGCTTTGCCTTAGAGCTGTATGCGTTTGCGAGCTTTTTGCGGTTGGTCTTGGTAGCGTATGCCGACATGGGAACTTTTGCGCACTTACCGTTTTCAAAGACAAATATCACATAACCCGAATAGTCGGTCGTAGTTACCATTTTGAACACGTTTGCGCCCTCGTCAAAGCTCAGCTTTGCAGGAACGTAGTCACCGAGCGCACTTGCCTTTGTATCGGAAAAGTCAGAGCCACGGGATTTATAAACAGTAGCATTATCCGCAAAGAAAAGTATCTCAGTCTTATTGGACGCTTCTATCGTCTGGCTGATAAGGTCGCCCTCTTTGCATTTTTGCTCACTTGACATTCTAAGCGACTGGGGGGTTATCTTTTTGAAGTATCCGCTCTGTGACAGGAAGAATGTACACTGGTAGTCGGGCGTTTCGTCCTCGGCTTCGACCTCTACGACATCTGATGCGTAGTAGAACTGTGTCTTTCTCTCCTGACCGTATTTATTGATAACATCTTCAAGCTCGCCCTTTATCAGCTTTCTTATCTTGCGGTCACTGCCTAATATATCTTCAAGCTCGTCTATCTCTTTTTCAAGGTCGTCTGTTTCGGCGGTCTTTTTAAGGATATACTCACGGTTGAGATGTCTTAGCTTTATCTCAGCTACATACTCCGCCTGTATCTCGTCGATAGAGAAACCTACCATAAGGTTTGCAACGACTTCGCTTTCCTCCTCGGTCTCTCTGATTATCTTTATCGCCTTGTCAATATCAAGCAGTATCTTGCCAAGACCTTTCAAGAGGTGCAGTCTTTCCTTCTTGCGCTCAATATCAAACGCAGTACGGCGCTTGACGCAGTCGGTACGGAAGTCTATCCATTCATTGAGTATCTCATACACGCCCATTACCTTCGGGTAGCCGTGTACAAGAACATTAAAATTGCACGGATATGCGTCCTGCAATGGTGTGAGCTTATAGAGCTTGTTCATCAGCTTATCTGGGTCTGTGCCACGCTTTAAGTCGATAGCTATTTTAAGACCTGTGATATCTGTTTCATCTCTGACATACTGTATCTCTTTTATCTTACCTGCCTTTACAAGCGAGGTTATCTTCTCTATTATAGCCTCTATCGTTGTGGTCGCAGGTATCTCGGTTATCTCTATAAGGTTGCCGTCCTTGACATACTCGTACTTTGCACGGAGCTTTATCGAACCTCTTCCTGTGCGGAACACTTTATCAAGCTCCTCCTGGTCATAGAGCATAAATGCACCGCCGGGGAAGTCGGGACCCTTGATGATCTCGAGCAGGTCGGTATCCTTATCCCTCATAAGAGCGATAGCGGCTTCGCATACTTCCTTTAAATTAAACGGGCAGATAGCCGACGCCATAGAAACACCGATACCGACGTTTGCATTTACAAGTATCGACGGGAATGTCGCAGGCAGCAAAAGCGGCTCCTGCATAGTATTATCGTAGTTAGGAACAAAGTCAACGGTGTCTTTATCAATATCACGGAAAAGCTCGTTACAGATAGGCTCGAGCTTTGCCTCCGTATATCTCGGAGCGGCGCAGGCCATATTCGCAGAATACGCCTTGCCGAAGTTGCCCTTGCTCATAACATAAGGGTGCAAAAGCGCTTCATTGCCCCTTGCAAGTCTTACCATGGTGTCATATATCGCCGCATCACCGTGAGGGTTTAGACGCATGGTCTGCCCGACGATATTTGCACTCTTTGTAAGTCCGCCGGTGATAAGCCCCATTTTATACATGGTATAAAGCAGCTTTCTGTGCGAGGGCTTAAAGCCGTCTATCTCCGGGAATGCACGGGAAACTATTACACTCATAGCATATGGCATATAGTTCTTTTCAAGCGTCTGGGTTATAGGCTCGTCTACGACCTGACCTGCACCTGCGATATAGGCATCTATATTGCTTACAGGACGCTTAGGCTCTTGTGTTTTCTTTTTTCTTGGCATTTTATCATTTCCTTTTATATATTACTGAGCGTTCTTCCTGTATACTGCAAAGCTATCCTGCGCTCGGGATATGTATCAAACATATAAAGAGTCAGCAGAAAAAGCCATTCAAGCGGCTTCATAAGCAGATACACTATATCAGCTCTTGTTTTTGTAGTTATCTTTTTGCTGACCGGATAGCCGTGCTTATCATAAAAGCTCCTTACAGCTTTATGAAAGCGTGGTGTCTTATCCTTTATCAGCTCTTCAAAGGCGTTGGCTATACAAAGCTGGCGGTTGACTATTATCCGCTCGCCTCGTCTTACGCCAAAGCGTGTGGGCTTGACTATTCTTCTGTGACCGCCTGCGGCGACTGTACAGAGATAATGACCTTTATAATACTCAGGCGGCGGAGGTGTTTTGGTTGAAAACGTCCAGTCGGCTGTTTCGGTAAATTCCTTTATAACACCGTCTGCACCCTCGCCGGCGAGTACAAACACTATGGTGAATATGGCTGCTACCGGCAGCAGGAGGATAAAGCCTGCTAACACCCATTTATATGACTTATCAAGTATTTTATAAAGCTTATGCGAAAGCCCCGAGCCATTTTCTTTATTATAAGAAAGATATTCAAGCTGCGAGGATATTTCCTTACGCATCGCCCTTACTGTGACAAGCAGGTAATTGAGCGCATACACAAGCGGCGGAAGAAAGTAAACTGTATGGGTATTTTTCGGATATAAAAGCTGCACCACAAGCATAAACAGATCAAAATTTGCGATCATAATTACCGTTATCATAATAACAGTAATAAGCGGGGGTCTTTTCTTTTTGCCATAAAGCATCATAAGCAGAAAAACACCGCCCACGATCACAGGCAGATAGAACATAGCCGAGTAAGCATCGGATATGGGGGTATGATTAGAAGTATTACCTCCGCCGAGTATAACAGGCTTATACCATTCCTTTTCGCCGCAAAAAACTGCTATCCACCCATAAAGCAGCACAAAGCCGTATATTATAGTCGCAAGATCAAACAGCTTTCCCTTTTTGGGAAAATACTTTCCCCGGCTTATCTTTTTTGAAAAGATAAGTATATTATACACGGTAAGCAATATCGGCACTCCACATAAAAAGAACCCAAAGAATGCTGTCATTATTATATTCTGCATACCATTCCCCCGGAGTATCAGCTTATATCTGCCATATCAAGATAATCTGCACCGTTATTGGTGATAAATTCCTTTCTTCCCTGAAGATCATCGCCAAGCAGGATATTGTACATCCACTCTGTCATCTCGGCATCGGTAGGCTCGACTTTTATAAGCCTTCTTGTATCGGGGTTCATCGTAGTGAGCGCCATCATATCAGGCTCGTTCTCACCAAGACCTTTTGAACGCTGGATAGTATACTTTTTATCCCCTATCTTTTTGAGGATATCATTGCGCTCCGGCTCATCGTAGGCGAAGTATTTCTTCTCCTTTTTGCCGTCCCTTACAGTGATCTCAAACAGAGGTGTCTCTGCGATATAGACATAGCCCTCATCTATAAGGCGTGGAGTGAGTCTGTAAAGCATCGCAAGAATGAGTGTCCTTATCTGGAAGCCGTCGTAGTCGGCATCGGTACAGATAATTATTTTATTCCACCTGAGATTGTCGATATTGAAAAGCGAGAGATCCTTGTTTTTGCTGGTCTTTACATCAACGCCGCACCCGAGAACTCTTATAAGGTCTGTGATTATCTCTGACTTGAATATCCTGTCAAGGTCTGCTTTGAGGCAGTTGAGTATCTTGCCCCTTACAGGCATGACCGCCTGGAAATCTGCATCTCTTGCCATTTTTACAGAGCCGAGAGCCGAGTCGCCCTCCACTATATAAAGCTCACGCTTTGCAAGATCCTTTGAGCGGCAGTCAACGAACTTCGCCACCTGATTTGCAAGGTCTATCTTGCCCTGAAGATTTTTCTTAATATCTATCCTTGACTTTTCAGCCTTCTCACGGGAGCGCTTATTGATAAGTGCCTGTTCGGCAATACGGTTAGCCTCATCGGGGTTCTCGATAAAGTACACCTCTAAGTTATGCTTTAAAAACTCGGTCATGCACTCTTTTATGAATTTATTTGTGATAGCCTTTTTAGTCTGGTTGGCGTAGCTGGTAACGGTCGAGAATGAGCTTGACACAAGCACGAGCGAATCGGACACGTCCTCAAACTTTATTGCCTTTTCATTTTTGAGGTACTTGCCCTGCTCCTTTATATAGTTGCTTATCTGCCCTGTGAAAGCGAGCTTGACTGCGTCCTCGGGAGAGCCGCCATGCTCGAGGAAGCTCGAGTTATGGAAATACTCGGTAAGTGCCACCTGATTTGAAAAAACAAATGCAACATTGAGCCTTACCTTATATTCTTCCTTATCCTCTCTGTCCTTACCCTTTCTGTCACCTGTAAAGAACTGAACTGACGAGAGTGTATTCTCCCCTGCTATCTCACTTACATAATCCTTTATGCCGTTTTCATAGAAGTATGTCTTTTCCTCAAATGAGTTATTCTCACGCTGCAGCTTTAAGACAAACTGAACATTGGGATTCACGACAGCCTGCTTTTTGAGTACGTCCTCAAAATACTCAGGCTCGATATTTGTATCGGTAAACACATCAAGGTCGGGCAGCCAGCGTGTTATAGTGCCTGTACGCTTACCCTTATATTCCTCCTTGGTAAGACCACCGATATTTTCGCCCTTTTCAAAGTGGAGACTGTAACGGGTTTTGTCGCGAATTACCTCGACATCCATATACTCTGACGAATACTGCGTTGCACACGCACCAAGGCCGTTTAAGCCGAGGCTGTACTCGTACATACCGCCGTCGTTGTTATTATATTTTCCGCCTGCATAAAGCTCACAGAACACAAGCTCCCAGTTATATCTGCCTTCCTTTTCGTTAAAATCAAGCGGTATTCCGCGCCCATAGTCGCGCACCTCTATGCTTGCGTCTTTAAAACGGGTTACTTCAATAGTGTTTCCGTAGCCCTCTCTTGCCTCGTCAATAGAGTTTGAGAGGATTTCAAAAAAGGAATGCTCACAGCCCTCTAAGCCGTCTGAACCGAAAATTACGGCAGGGCGTTTTCTAACCCTGTCGGCACCTTTTAAGCTCGTTATGCTTTGATTTCCGTATTCTTCTTTCTTCTTTGGCATACCAGTATCCTTTCTATATCAATATCTTTGATTTTTTGCAATAATTACATAATATATTATACCATATTTAGTGAAATTTGTCAAATTATATTCATAGTATTGTAATTGCAAAAAAAATATGTTAAAATGTTTTTGGAATAGTGTTTTTATTATACACGGAAGGTATGGAAATAATGAATATAGAATATATATATTTGCAGATTTACAGACTTTTTGATAAAGTGACACCAATTTCAGCGGACTGCGGAAAGCTGTGCGGTAAAAGATGCTGTAAGGGAAAAGACTCCGGAATGTACCTCTTTCCCGGTGAAGAAAGGGTATATAGGCTGCTTTCTCCTAATTGGACAGAAATTGAAAAATCTGATTTTTCGTATAAATTTGACGGAAAAGAAAAAAGTGTTCCGATACTTTTTTGCAAAGGCACTTGCGACCGTTATCAAAGACCGCTTGCCTGCCGTATTTTTCCGCTCACCCCATACATAAACGATAGCGGAAAAACAGAAATTATAATAGACCCGCGTGCTAAGTCCATATGTCCTCTTGCGAAAACGCTTTCGGTTTCGGATTTTGACCGAAAATTTGTCAGGAATGTAAAAAGGGCGTTTTCGCTTTTGGGAAAAAACAAAGAAATTTCGGAATATTTAAGGAAATATTCCGAGTATATGGATGAGTATAAAAAATTTTTTGAAGAGTGATTGATATGAAAAGAGAAAGAAAACGGGAAAAAAAGACATTTTCCAAAAATAAGGCGATAAAAATTACAGTTATTGTCCTTGCTGCGCTTTTGGCGGTAACGGGCGGAGTTTTTGCTGCGCTAAATCCCGGCAGCCGCATCGCAAAGGGCGTAAGCGTAAACGGCATAAAGGTAGGGGGTATGACACCCGAGGATGCGAAAAAGGCAATAGCAGGCGGCAAGGATATTGCCGGGCAGGCAATACTTTTAAAGGACAGCGCATCGGGTGCTGAACACAGCTTTCCGGTAGAAGATGCGGAGCTTAAAAGGGATATTGATAAGACAGTAGAAGAAGCATATAAAATAGGCAGGGGCGAAGGCCTTATAAATGATACAATAGAGCTTGTAAAACTTGTTTTTTCACCTGAGGATATCCCGTACAGCTATTCCTATAATGACGAAAAATTATCTGCAATACTCTATGATTTCGGCGTTTTTGTAAACGGCGAGCAAAACAATTATGTTTTGGAATTTGGCGACGGAACGGTAACGGTAAAAAAAGGCACAAAAGGACAGGATAGAGATGTTACCGATTTGAAAGAGGCTGTTATCTCGGCGTTGCAAAAGGGCGAGAACAGCGTTTTGCTGACGCTTGAAACAAAAAATCCGCCTGAGCCCAGCGCAGAAAGCCTTTATGATGAGATATATATAAAACCGCAGGACGCGTCATATGAAATAGTAAGCGGAAAAATGACAATAACTCCCGAAGAGAAGGGTAGAGAGATTGATAAAAATGAGGCCGCCGCAAATATAGAGGCGTTGAAAGCAGGAAAAGCTATAACACTAAAAGTTATAACCTTAAATCCGGAAGTTACCGAAGCATCGATAAATGCCGAACTTTTCGGAACAGTATTGGGTAAATTTTCTACTTCCTATGCAACATCATCAAAAAACAGAAGTGATAATGTTGAGCTTGCGGCAAGAAAGATTGACGGCATAATACTTATGCCGAATGAGGAATTTTCGTATAATAAGGCGGTAGGTCAAAGGACTGCGGCAAATGGATTTAAAGAAGCGCCCGTGTTTGAGAACGGCGAAACGGTACAGGGTATGGGCGGAGGAGTTTGCCAGGTGAGCAGTACGCTCTACTCCGCAGTTTTGTATTCTGATTTGCCCGTTTCGGAGCGGCAGAGCCATTCCTTAACGGTATCCTATGTGCCGAAAGGGCAGGATGCGACAGTTGCATATGGCTCGATTGATTTTAAATTTAAAAATAATACCAAAGGACCTATAAAGATTTCGGCAAAAACAGGTGGGAAAACTGTTGAAATATCCATTTGGGGTGCAAAATCCGAGACACAAAAGAAGGTAGAGATAATAAACAGCGTAGTGGAAACAAAAGCGCCGACTGTGGAGGAAGTTCAAGACCCTAATTTGAAATCGGGTACAAAAAAGGTGATATCAAACGGAAAAACAGGGTACACCGTATCAACCGTGCGCAAGGTTTACGAAAATGGCAAGGAAGTAAAATCCGAAAAAATGCCGCAAAGTAAGTATAAAATGGTACCGACAAAGGTTGCGGTAGGCTCGCTGTCTGCTCCTGTTTTTGAAGAAACGAAAGAAGTTGAAGAAGAGAGCGAAAAGGTTGAAGAAAAGTCCGAAAAGTCTGAAATGACAGAAGAGAAGGTAGAGGAAAAGACCATAGAAAGACCTCGTGCAAATACTGCAAGTGAAGAATAGGAAGGACGGAGATTGCTATAATACTGATAATAGCCGAAAAACCGAGCCTTGCCAGGAATATAGCCGCCGGCATAGGGAAAATGCAAAGAGCCGACGGCTTTTTGTATGACAAAAATTATATAATAACATGGGCATTCGGGCATCTTTTTTCGCTGTGTGATATTGAGGATTATGCGCCGAATGATAAGGGACATTGGACGCTTGATAATATCCCTTGCTTTCCTGAAAACTTTGAATTTAAGTTAAAGAAAGACAGGCAAAACAGGGAGGATAGCGGCGTAAAAAAGCAGTTTGAAACCATAAAGATGCTCATAAACCGCGATGATGTGGATACAGTTGTAAATGCGGGCGACTCTGACAGGGAAGGCGAAATAATTGTCCGCACCTGCGTTTCTAAGGCGTGGAGCAAAAAAAAGAATTTTAAAAGACTGTGGCTTCCCGACCAAACCCCTGAAACGATAAAAGCCGCACTTTCTGAGATGAAGGACGAATCGGAGTATGATAATCTTGCAAATGAGGGGTATGCAAGAACTTTTATGGACTGGCTCTATGGCGTAAATTTAACAAGATATGCTACTTTAAAAACAGGCACTCTTTTAAGAGTGGGCAGAGTAATTGTACCTATCGTAAAGGCTATTTACGACAGGGATATGGCAATACGCAATTTTTCGCCCGATATATACTATGGTGTTTCAAGCAAGGAACTGACTGGCGGCGAGGAAATAGAGCTTACAAGCCGTGAAAAATTTGATAAGAATGATATAAAAAAAGCACAGGAGCTGTGCGATAAATATAATGCCCAAAAGGCGATTGTGACCGGGAAAAAGACAAAAAAGGACAGCTTAAAACCGGGCAAGCTCTACTCCCTTACAAAACTTCAAAATGCGCTTGGGAAAAAGTATAAAATGCCTATGGAGGAAAGCCTTAAAGTTTTGCAGGGACTTTATGAAAAGGGCTATGTTACATATCCCAGAACAAATTCCGAGTATCTTGCAGAAGCGGAAAAGGACAAAATCAAAATGATTTTGGACGGAGTTAAAAAGCTTGGCTATCCTGTGGAGCTAAAAACCGGCAAAACTATTTTTGACGATTCAAAAATTGAGGCACACTCAGCTTTAACGCCTACATATAAGATACCGAAAAAAGAGGATTTGTCGGATAGCGAACAAAAGGTTTACGGCGCTGTAATGAGAAGGTTTGTTGCTGTTTTTTGCAGCGAAGAATGTGAAGTGCAAAAGCAGGAGATTAAAATTTCTGTGGGAGATTTAGAAGAATTTTCTCTAAAAGGTACGGTGATTTTAAAGCAGGGTTGGACAAAGTATGATGACTATGCGAAAAAGGACAAAATTCTGCCAAAGCTCGAAAAAGGCGATGAAGTAAATATAAGTTTTAAGCCCATAGAAAAGGAAACTAATCCGCCAAAGCATTATACGATTGAAACGCTCAATAATTATCTTAAAAATCCATTCCGTGAGGATAAGCAAAACATCGAAAATGAAGACGACCGAGAGGAATACCGCGCAATTTTTGAGGGATTAGAGCTTGGAACGGAGGCGACAAGAACAGGAATTATAGATAATGCCATAAAAAGCGGATATATTGCACTTAAAAAGGATGTTTACACTATACTTCCGGGGGGAGAATTCCTGATAGAAGCGCTTTTGCGTATGGGAATAAGTATGGATAAATATAAAACTTCAGAATTTGGTAAGGCATTAAAGCGTGTTTATCGTGGTGAAATTGAGATAAAAGACAGCTTGACGCTTGCGCAAGATGAGATAAGAAGCGTTTTTGAAAAAAAGGAGCTCGCGCCGGAGGCAGATACCGATGACGGATTTATCGGAGATGTTGCAGGAAAGTGCCCCATTTGCGGAAAAGATGTTGTGAGAACACGGTTTGGGTATGGTTGCACAGGATATCGCGATGGCTGCAAGTTTTCGGTGAATAATGTTATCTTAGGTAGGACTGTTTCCCTTGCGAATGTAAGAAAACTGCTTGATACAGGGGAGAGTTATAAAATAGACGGATTTGTTTCAAAGAGGACAGGAAAGGAATTTTCTGCAAAATTGAAGCTTGAAAACGGAAAAGCAGTATTTGATTTCAGTTAATCAAATACTGCTTTTAAAGTGTTATTTTTTTAATAAAACTTAGCTTTGGAAGATGCGGCATGGGAGCAATTGCATTTTTCAAAACCTTATGCGATGCAAAGTCCAGATAACCTGCATATTCTTTTCCGAATTTTTTCTCAATTACAGCATACCCTTCTGCAAGATTTGGCGGTCTTAGAGCGGTATTATGCATATCGCTGCCCACTATGTGCAGGGCGTCCTTTTCAAATAGTGAATAAAGCTTGCGCCTTGTGTCCCGCAAAATAAATGATTCGGCATTTGCCTGAAATAAAAGATTTAAGGAAAACAGTTCGGAGAACTTTTCCTCCATATCAAAATATCGGTCAATATGGGCAATTATCGGCTTTAAACCGAGCTTTGTTATTTGATATATTTCCTCAAAATCTTCATCTTTCCACTCAGATGATGGCATTTCAAGCAAAATGTAATCGGTGTTTTGAATACAAAGGAGCGGAAGATCGGGGAAAGTGCTTAAATTATGAACTAAATGTACTTCACAGCCGAGTGCGATTTCGGGATACAACTCATTGCTATCCTGTATAGCAGATGAAACCTGCGAATAGGCCAGCTGTCTTTTTTCAAGGAAGCTTTGTATGCTGCTGCTTCCGTCAAAGGCATAACAATGTGAGGTGGAAACAACAGTATCTACACCGGATTTTTTTGATATGCGCAGCATTTCAAGGCTTTCGTCAAGGTTTTTTGCGCCGTCATCTATATTAGGCAAAAAATGGGAGTGAAAATCTATCATATATACGCTTCCTTAAAGATGCTTGATATAACTTTTTACAAGCTCTTCCAAAAGTTCATCGCGTTCTACGCGGACAATAAGGCTTCTGGCACCGTTATAACTGGTTATATAAGTCGGGTCATCAGACAGGATATAGCCAACAATCTGACTTATCGGGTCATAACCCTTGACTTGAAGTGCGTCGTAAACTGTCGCTAAAATATCGTGCACTTCACTCGATTTTTCGGCACCGATATTGATTTTCATAGTATCGTTATTAAAGTCCATAATCGTATATCCTTTCTGAATTCATATAATAAATATATCACATAAAAAAGAAAAAAGCAATAAAAACTGTCATTTTTCTTGCTTATTTCTCAGTTTTGAATTTTGTATTTCGGTATTTATGGCGTCAGCTACAATTATGCGCCCGACGGGGTCTAACCGCTTGAATGCGGAAAGCAGCATCTTTTCGTCGCGCTGTTTTAATTTGTATTTTGGTACAAAAAATTCATCGCGGGTGTTTTTGAAACAGCATAAATAATTGATGTCAACATCGAAAAAGTCTGCCAAAATCATTAAATCATGAATTTTAAAATGCTTTGTCCTGCCTTTTCTGTAATTTACAAAATAATTGAGGTTAAGACCGCAGGGAATTAAGCATTGACGCTCGGTAATGCCGTTCTTTTCGAGCAAGTGTTCAAGATTTTGATAGATAATACTGTCAACATTCATTTTCATCACCGCTCTTACTTCATATTATCCATAACATCAAGCACAATTCTTTTCTGTTCTTCTGTCAATCGGTTGTACTTTATCAGAAAACTATTCTGTTCCTGTAAAATGTCGTCATTTTCTCCATAATCAAAGAACTGGGCAAGGCTTATTCCAAAACCCTTGCATATCATTTCAAGAGTTTGCAGGGTAGGGAGATTGTTTCGTGCAAACATATTTGCAAGAGTAGATTGAGGAAGTCCTGATTTTACACATAGCTTATAGACGCTCCATTGATATTCGTCTAATAAATCTTTAATACGCTGCAAAGCATCCATAATTACCCCTCCTATGCAGATTATTTTAGCATATAAATGAATAATATAATATTATATAAAAGAGTTAATATATAGTCGCAATTGAGATATAACAAACAATATAGTTTTTATTGAGAATTTTCAAAATAATTATTGACAAAATAAAATTTATTTGCTATAATGGCATAGTTGCGGAATGCGAGGGTGGCGGAATCGGCAGACGCGCACGTTTGAGGGGCGTGTGGTTCTTACCTTGCGAGTTCAAGTCTCGTCCCTCGCACCACAATTTTATAGCGGGATGGTGTAAAGGTAGCACTAGTGACTCTGACTCACTCTGTACGGGTTCGAATCCTGTTCCCGCTGCCAGAAATCAAGGCATTACCGAAGGTAGTGCCTTGATTTCTGCTTTATGGAAAGGATTCGAAGTGAGCGGTAGTGAATTTTGTGCCGGTGGCACAAAAGAGCCGCGAGGAAGCTTTTCCGCAGAAAAGGAATTCTGTTCCTATTTTTATCCATTATTTACAATTCATTTGACGGAGGCAGGCAGTTCTTATTTTCACAAACATAATATGTTGTTTTGTTGTTTAGTGGCGGATAATTCTCGTTTTCCGTTGTTAACGCTATATCTGCCAAAAACGGTGTATTGTCTTTAATATATCCTAAATCCTTATTATCTTTTAAAACTGCTGTTATATGTTTTGGAGGATTTTTGAAAAGTAACAAAGCAATAAGAAACATACAGTAGGATGTTGGGTAATCGTGCGCCTCTTTTTCCATATAAGAAATCTGTCTTTTTGCCAAATTGTCATATAAATCCTTTTTGGTAATACCTCTTAGCCTTACAAGATTATACGCCATAACCGAGTTTCCGCTGGGAATTGCCCCATCGTAGCCATCTTTTGGATTTATAAAAAGCTCACATTTGTTTTTTTGGCAAAGGAAGAAACCGCCGTTTTCGCTATCCGAAAAAAGAGTGATTGCCTTTTTGCAGAGAATTTCGGCAGTATCAAGATATTTTTTGTCAAGTGTTGAACTGTAAAATTCTATGAGCGCAGCAATATAAAAAGCATAATCATCTAAAAATGAATTTTTACCGCTTTGTACCGAAAAGAGTTCATCACCGCCTGAGAGATTGTTTTCAATAAAATCAAGTGCATTTTTTGCCATGTTTATATGTTTCTCATTTTTTGTCACGCGGTAAAGAATAGAAAGGGCGGCAATCATAAGTGAATTCCAGGACAGCAGGATTTTATCGTCAAGATGCAGCTTTGTGCGATTTTTTCGGTAATCATAAAGCTTTTTTATTTCTTCTTGAAAATCAGTTTTTAAGTCATTGCTTTTTAAAAGATTGGGAATGTTTTTGCCCTCAAAATTGCCATTTTCCGTGATGTCGAATGTTTTTGAAAATTTTCTTCCGGCATCTTCTCCCAAAACATCAAAAATTTCATCAAGCGTAAAAATATAAAATCCTCCCTCTATTCCGTCGCTATCCGCATCCTGTGCACTGTAAAATCCACCGTAGGGTGATGTCATTTCATTTTGAATATATTCGGCAGTTTTTTCGGCGGTATCGATATATGTTTTATTTCCTGTCACGCTATAAGCCGCAGCATATGCCATTATAAGTAGGGCGTTATCATATAGCATTTTTTCAAAATGCGGCACAAGGTAATATTTGTCGGTGGAGTACCTTGAAAAGCCATATCCTATATGGTCAAAAATTCCTCCTTTGCGTATAGCCATAAGCGTTTTTTCTGCCATACAGAGTGCGCTTTGATTGTTATTCTGTTTTGCATATAATAACAGGAAAAGAAGATTGTGTGCAGAGGGGAATTTTGGAGCTGCGCCAAATCCGCCGTTTTTTGCATCAAAAATTTGAGTAAAGGTTTCAAATGATTTTTGGGTAATATCGCCGTTAGATGTGTTTGGTTTTATTTTTTTGGA
>DMLG01000141.1 GCA_003453455.1 Clostridiales bacterium | reverse complement strand
TTAAGCACCTGCTTTGAGCCGGGTGCAATCGCAAGCGAAACATCAGGGTGCACAGTTTTGCCCTTTAAAATATGCGCAACTTTCAGCATATCCAAAAGCGAAGAATTAGTACACGAGCCTATTAAAACCTGGTCAATCTTCATTTTGCCGATTTCGTCAACCGATTTCACATTATCGGGAGAATGAGGGCACGCCGCAAGCGGTACAAGCTCGGAAAGATTGATTTCCACAACCTCATCATATACTGCATCGCTGTCAGCGCAGAGTGGAACAAAGTCCTCTTCTCTTTTTTGTGCCTTTAAAAACTCTCTTGTAACCTCGTCAGACGGAAAAATAGATGTAGTTGCACCAAGCTCTGCGCCCATATTGGTTATAGTTGCCCTTTCAGGAACAGACAGAGTTTTTACGCCCTCGCCCGTGTATTCCATAACCTTTCCTACTCCGCCCTTTACAGAAAGGCGGCGTAGAACCTCTAAGATTACATCCTTTGCCGAAACCCAAGGTGAAAGTTTGCCTGTTAAATTGATTTTTACAACCTTAGGGCAGGTAATATAATATGTTCCTCCGCCCATTGCGACCGCAACATCCATTCCGCCTGCGCCTATCGCTATCATTCCTATTCCTCCGCCTGTGGGAGTGTGGCTATCCGAGCCTATAAGCGTTTTTCCGGGCTTTCCGAAGCGCTCTAAATGCACCTGATGGCATATACCGTTACCAGGTCGCGAAAAATACACACCATGTTTTTTGCAGATACTGCCTATAAATCTATGGTCATCCGCATTTTCAAAACCCGACTGCAAGGTGTTATGGTCTATGTATGCAACACTTTTTTCTGTTTTTACCCTCGGAACACCCATTGCCTCAAATTCGAGGTATGCCATTGTCCCCGTCGCGTCCTGCGTCAGCGTTTGGTCTATTTTTATACCAATTTCGCTGCCCTTTATCATTTCTCCCGACACCAAGTGCGCCGAGAGTATTTTTTCAGTTAATGTTTGTCCCATAATTCATTCCTCCATAAGATATATTTTACACCATATGAGGGTGCTTTGTCAACAAAAACTATGGCTTGGTAACATTTTTACTGCTCTTTGCATATGGTATATTGATTGGGGGAATTGTTTTGAGTATTTACTATCTGATTTTTGTCGCACTTTTGGCACTTTTATTCTTTTTTATCCTTTTTCGTGCCATAAAATTTGAAAGCTATTCCTTTAAAACAATAAAATCTGGCAACGACAGGAATATAGAGGCTCGGCTGCGCCTTTTAATGCATAAAAATCCGCACTCGGAAATAGTGGTAATAAACAACTCCACGCAAAAAGAAACAAAGGAAATTTTAAAAAAAATGCAGTATGATTTCCCCGAAATACATATTATTACATATTAAAAAAGCCGAGAAACCGGCTTTTTTTAAATGACATATTTATTGCTGTATTCTTTATAAAGTTCAAAGAATTTATTTCTTCCCTCATTTTTAACCTGATTTAGATATTCGTGAGTTTCAAGGGAATCATGTTTCATTTCAAGTATGCTTACCGCAACATTTGAGCAATGGTCTGCAACTCTCTCACAATTCGTAATAAGGTCTGACAGTACAAACCCGAATTCGATTGTGCAAAGTCCGTCACGCAAGCGATTTATGTGATTATTCCTAATCTCACGCTTCAAGTTATCTATTGTCTGTTCAAGCGGTTCAACACGCTTTGCAAGCTCACGGTCGTCTTTTTCAAATGCAGTAGCTGTGATTTGCAAAATTTCGGAAATGGCTGCGCGCATAACATCTATTTCCTTTTTTGCTTCCTTAGAAAACTCCATGTTCTTTTCGAAAATCTCTCTCGAAACAGAAACAATATTTACTGCGTGGTCAGAAATACGCTCCAAATCACCGACAATATGTAAAAGCTGCGTTACCGTTTTGCTGTCGTGCTCAGATAGCTTGCCAAGTGCAAGATGCACAAGATATGAGCTTACCTTATCTTCATACTTATCTACCAATTTTTCATTTTCATCAATTTCTTCCGCTACCTTCTTATCATAACTATAAAGCATATTAAGCGATGACAAAATCATATTCTTTGAAATCTCTGCCATCTGTTTAACAAGCTCATTACATTTTTCTACCGCATAGCCCGGAGTCTGCAAAAATCTTTCATCCAGGGTATCAAAAACATCAAAATCCTTCTTATCCTTATTCCCCTTTATGGTAGCTTTGGCAAGCTTTTCAAGCTTATCGGAAAACGGCAGAAGCAACACAGTTGCCAAAAGGTTAAATGCTGTATGAATTATTGCTATGTAAACCGCACCCACCGTATCTGACATTATAGGGAACTTAAAAATCGCATTAGCTATGTAAAATACACCTGCAATAACTATAACGCTTATAATTTTTATCTGCATACACGAGGCAGCTACGCGTTTTGCATTGGTATTGCCATTTATGGCAGATAACATAGGTGTAAGCGCCGCTCCGATATTTGCACCCAAAACAAGAGGAAGCGCTGTTGAAAAGTTTATTGCACCGGTTATTGAAATTGCCTGCAAAACACCAACAGATGCTGATGATGACTGAATAATCGCAGTAAGCACAAAACCTGCCAATATGCCCATTATGGGGTTTGAAAACATTACCAAAAGCTTTGCAAAAACAGGACTATCCTTTAACCCTGACATTGAGGATGACATTGTTTCCATTCCGAACATTAGCACACTAAATCCCAAAAGGATTGAGCCTATATCCTTTTGCTTATCCCGTTTTGCGGTGAAACTCAGAATAATTCCTATCATTGCAAGGATAGGGGTAAAGGATGAGGGCTTTAATATGCGCAGGAAAAAGCTTTCGCCGTTTATACCCGAAAGACTTAAAATCCACGCAGTTATTGTCGTTCCAAGATTTGCGCCCATTATTATGCTTATAGTCTGCGACAGCTTCATAATACCCGAATTTACAAAACCGACAAGCATAACCGTAGTTGCGCCGGAGCTTTGTATAATAGCGGTAACTCCTGCCCCTAAAAGAAATCCCTTTATTCTATTTGATGTCAGCTTTTCAAGTATCATTTCAAGTTTACTGCCTGAAAGCTTTTTTAGCCCGTCTCCCATAATATCCATTCCGTAAAGAAACATGGCAAGTCCGCCAAATAGTGTAAGAATAGAAAAGAAATCCATAAAATCCTCCGTTTTATTATATCTCCATAATAACAGGTATTATCATTGGTGTTCTGTTTGTTTCTTCATAAATATACTTATATATGCTGTTCTTTATTGATGTTTTTATAGTTGCCCAGTCATTTATATTCGCCCTCTTGCAAGCCTCAACACGCTCTCTTGCAATGTCCTTTATCCTTTGCATAAGGTCCTCTGATTCTCGCACATAAACAAATCCCCTTGATACCACATCAGG
>DMLG01000051.1 GCA_003453455.1 Clostridiales bacterium | reverse complement strand
GCACGGAAAATTATAGGACTGTCACATCTCCAACAATGCGGATATTGGTGCACAATTTCCTGTGCAGCAACGAGTGCTCCGTCACTTTTTAGTCTTTCTAAAATTTTGCTGTTTGACTCTTCATAGTAAAGTCCCGCAAATTCACCTGCCGCCTCGGTTTGATAACCCTTATTATCAACAGGAACGACAATTTCAAGCTGAGGATAATTCGTGCACACGGTATAGTCCTCCGCACCAAAACCGGGAGCTGTGTGAACACAGCCCGTACCTGCCTCTAATGTTACATGGTCGCCCACGATTACAAGGGATTCACGGTCTAAGAACGGGTGATAGCATGTCATAAGTTCAAGGTCGCTGCCTTTAAATTTCTTTACAACTTCATAGTTCTTACTAAGTCCGCAAGCTGAAACAACAGTATCAATAAGCTCTGTTGCAAGCACGTACACTTCACCATCCGGGAACTTTACCAAAGAATATTCAAAATCAGGATTTAAGCATATTGCAAGGTTTCCGGGAAGCGTCCAGATTGTAGTTGTCCAGATAACAAAATATACATTTTCTATACCCTCGAAAAGTCCTTTGTCATCTTTTACCGCAAATTTCACATAAACAGATGTTGTCTTATCTTCTGCATACTCGATTTCCGCCTCGGCAAGTGCTGTTTCGCAATGAGGACACCAATAAACGGGCTTTAACCCCTTATAGATAAGACCGCGTTTTGCCATTTCGCCAAAAACTTCAATTTGCTTTGCGACAAAATCGTTGCTTAAAGTAAGATACGGATTGTCCCAATCGCCTATAACACCAAGGCGCTTAAACTGAACCTTCTGTTTTTCAACATGAGATTTTGCAAATTCACGGCAAGCTTCACGGAATTTTACAGGCCCTGCCGCATGGCGGTTTATGCCAAGCTTTTTAATTGCCTGCTGTTCTATCGGCAGACCGTGTGTATCCCAACCGGGTACATACGGAGAATAAAATCCTTGAAGATTTTTATATCTTACTATTATGTCTTTCAATATCTTATTAAGGGCGTGACCCATATGAATATCGCCGTTTGCATATGGAGGTCCGTCGTGCAAAATAAAGGGTTTTTCCCCCTTATTCTTTTCCTTCAATTTGTTATATAGGTCTATATCCTCCCAATATTTCAGCGTTTCAGGCTCCCTTTGCGGCAAGGACGCACGCATAGGAAAATCTGTCTTCGGAAGATTTACAGACTTTGTATAATCCACACAATTATCGCACATATAATTTATCCTTTCTGTAACTAAATCAGGGACAACCAAAGGTCGTCCCTTCTATTTTACTCCATTTTTTCCAACATTTCAAGTATTGCGGAGCAAATTCCTTTAATTCTTGTCTTATACCCTGATACCTCAGCAACAATTCCTGAAAGCTCATTCTTTTTATTTTGTATATCCATATCAAGCTGCCGGTACATTCCTTCGGATTTTGTCTGCGCTTCATTTACTATGACATTTGCTTTTTCTGCCGCACTCTTTTTAATATCTTCTGCTGCGGTCTGTGCAAGCACTATGGATTGTTGGAGTGTTGCCTCCATATTTTTATATTGTTCAAGTGATGTATTAAGGCGCTTTATTTCCTCTCTTAATTCCGCATTATCTTTATAAAGCTTTTCATAATCTCTGCCGACAAGATCTAAAAAGTCATCAACTTCATCAGCATTATATCCTCTTAGCTTTACCTCAAAATCTTGTCTTTGAATATCAATTGGTGTTAACATACTATCACTCTCCTAAATATATTTTTTAAATGTTATATGAATTCTGTCGCTGCGCGTTTTTGCACCTATTTCCTCAATTTTGGCGCGTCCAAAGCCTCTTACCGACAGCAAATCCCCCTCTTTTACCGGAAAATCTATCTTTTGTGCATCAAAATGGTTTACGAAAACCTTACCGGACAGTATAATTTTTTTAGCCTCATTTCTGCTAATCCCCGTAAGACCTGCAACTATTGCGTCAAGCCGTAGGGACGCGCATACGCATTGTATATTTTCAAATTCTTTTCCCGGCAAATCTACCGAGCCTAAATCAGTATATTCTACCGATGCCCTGCATTTCCCTATCTTTGTTATATTATCCTTTATAAACTGTGATATATCTGAGGAAACAAACACATATGCGCCATTATCCTCCGTCAGAATATCTCCTATCCTATCGCGCTCAATGCCGAGTGAAAGAATAGTACCGAGATACTGCCTGTGTGAAGGGCATTGTTCACCTTTTACCGTAATTTTCAAAAGGTCTATCGGAAAAAGAGACAATTCAGGTTCCTGCCACTTTGGAAACACTCCTAAAATCCGTCTTTCTGCGTCTTCGTATCCGCCGAAAAGCGTACCCGAAATTCTGTTATGCTCTAAAACTACCTGTTCTCTGCTATCCAAAAATCTCGAAAATTTTGCTGTGCGGTACTTATCGCAAAGCCTTGCAATATCGCGCATTCTGCTCAAAAAAATACTGTCGTCCATAATCCTCAAAAAGGTAAAATAAGGCGGAAAATTCTCCGCCTTTATTTTTTATACTTATTTAAACATACTCCAATCAAGGCCGGCACCCGATTTTCCTTTAAGGTAATCTCCTGAAATGTCAAAAGACGCGGGAGTTGCAATAAATATTCCGCTCGAAACCTTTTGAACATCACCGTTTATACCGTAAACCGTACCAGAAATAAAATCAACTGTTCTCTTTGCTTCGTCTGTATCAAGTCCTGTAACATCTAATATAACAGGATGTCTTTGCTTCAACTGGTCTGATGCCTCCACCGCTGCGCTGAAACATTTTGGTTTAACTACCACGATTGTAGGTTGATTTGAAGCTTTTTCAATAGACACAACCTTGTTCTTTTTAGAAAACAAGGACGGTCTTTCCTCTTGTTCCTGCTCTTCCTCCATATAGTCCTCTTCTTCATAATCAACATCGCCAAAACCAACAAAATCCTTTACGGCATCCACAAAACTCATTATAATTTCCTCCCGCTATATTATTTTTTTAAAAAATAATCTCTTTCTCCAAAGATAGCAGTACCGATACGCACCATATTTGACCCTTCTTCTATTGCCATCTCAAAATCTCCGCTCATTCCCATAGAAAGAAATTCCATACATACATTATCATATTTATGGTTGGAAATGTCAATGAATTTGTTATATATGTTATGAAAATGTAATCTATTTGAAATGCCCATGTCAATTTTCGGCAAAATTGTCATTAAACCGCAGACTTTGACATGTTTTAACCCACCTGCATAGCGAAGCATTTCATCAAGTCCTGAAAGGTCGGTGCCGAATTTTGTTTCTTCGCCCGAAATATTAACCTGTATCAGTATTTTAACTTCTAAAACGCCGTGTTTTTCTGCCTGACGCTCTATTTCATCCATAAGCTTCACTGAATCTACCGAGTGAATCATATATACTTTATCAATAATGTACTTAACCTTGTTCGTTTGGAGATGTCCGATAAGGTGCCACCTTACCCCTTTTTTGACCTTATCGTATTTATCCATAATTTCTTGTACCTTATTTTCGCCAATATCGGTAACACCAAGGCTGATAGCCTCATTTATCATCTGGGCAGGATGCGTTTTTGTTACTGCAATTAATGTTATATCCTTCTCTTTTCTTCCGCTCCTGTCTGCTGATATTGCTATACGCTTTTTTACCTCTTCGAGATTTTTTTTGATATCTGCCATTACTTTTCTCCTATTATTATGCTGTCGCTTTCCTTTAATCTGCCCTTTGTATCATTAAAATCCTGCGATATTATCACCGTCTGGTCGGAAAGATCGGTATAAAGCACCTTGCATTTACGCAAGATGGTACCTGTTTCTGTTCTTACCATTATACTTTTTTCGCCATCAACAAGGCGGATTGCTGACATAGGCACTCTGTACCCCTCGTAACTTTCTATAACAAGCTCAACACCTGTTAGCCTGAGTGATAATACACCCTCTTTATACTGCTCGCATTTTATAATAACAACATTTTTATCGGCATTTCTGTCCTCTGTCGAGATATATTCCAATATACCTTCCGCTTCAATTCCCGGAAGCTGCGGAAATCTTACCGTTATCTTTTGTCCCTTTGAAAGCTTTGCCGCAGTATCCGCCGATACAGCAGCCATAACATACCATGTCTGGTTATTCATAACCTTACATATGGGTTCACCGCCGGTTACGAGATTTTGCGTCTTGTTCTCGGGAGCTTTAATTGCATCGTAATCGGAAATTTTGTACGACATTACTGTCTTTGGAGTAAGCGTCTCCTCCAAACCGTCAATATTTTTGGAATAAACTCCTGCCATCTGCGAATAAACATCACTTTTGCCGCTTGTAATCTCCGCCTCTATCTGCTGTTTCTTTGCTTCCAGCTTGGAAATATCACTCTTTCTTATATCCTGCACACTACCTGTAACGATGCTGTTTATCTGTGCTTTATAGCTTTCAATGCTTTCAAGGCTGTTCTTATTTGCCGATTTTATAATTTTACCCTTTATTATGTCGATATTCTCCTGACTGTTTGCACCAAAAGAATAGGAAGAATTTGAGCTTTGAATTTCTGCTATCTTTTGATTAACATTATTAAGCTCAGCAAGCGTCTGTTCAGATACACTTCCTGTATATACCGTGGCTAACGCACTGTTTTTCTTAACCTTTGTGCCCTCCCCGATATAATGGTAAATTCTGCCGCCTGCCGGCGCATTATAAACCTGCTCCGTTTTAACAATATAGGCAGATGTTATTATTTTGTTTTCATAAATTTCGCTCACCGCAGGCTGCGATTTTTCAGGTCTTCTTATGTAGCGTATGCCATAAAATGTGCAAAACATCAGAAGACACAAAAGTATAAAATAACCGCTCTTTTTCATATATATAACTATTAACTCCTTTTAGCTAATCATCATATTTATCATATCCCAAACCGTTATTCTGCCCTCGTCGGTTTTGGTGGAAAACGGCACTAAAATATCATCTTCGCCAAGTTCCAGTTCTCTTTCAAGCATTTCAAGATTTTCTTTAAGCTCTCTTTTTTTCAGCTTATCCGTTTTGGTGGCAATAACTATTGCACCGTCATCAGGGCGGGATGCACGAATCCATTCGAGCATCATCTTATCTTCGGTAGTGGGAGCGTGTCTTGAATCCACAAGCAAAATTACCCTTTCGAGCTGTTTTCTGCCGTTTAAATAATCCTCTATCATACTGCCCCAATTTTCTATTTCTTCGCGTGAACGCTTCGCATAGCCGTAACCGGGCAAATCAACCAAAAAAATTGTATCATCAATATTATAAAAGTTTATCGTTACCGTTTTTCCCGGCGTTTGGCTTACTCTTGCAAGCGTTTTTCTTCCCAGCATTTTATTTATAAGCGATGATTTTCCGACATTTGACCTTCCTGCAAATGCAAATTCGGGAAGTTCTTTCTTTGGATACTGTTCCTTTTTCACCGCAGAGACGGCAATATCTGCATTATGTATATTCATTTTTATCCTCCAATCAAAGGATTTTCAGTTATGATTTATTATACAACAATTATACACTTTTTTCAACATTTTTCGCACATTTTAAAACAAAAAGAGCAGACAATTTGTCTGCCCATATAAACACATTTATTTTTCCTGTGCCGCTTTTGCAGCAAGTGCCGCGCCTATTATGCCTGCATCGCCAAAAAGTGTGGCAATCTCTATTTTTGCCTTTGGCATATATCTGTTATAGTCATACTTTCCGACAAAATCCTTAACAGGATTTAAAAGATAATCTCCCTCTTTTGAAATACTTCCGCCGATTACTACCTTTTCGGGCTGGAAGATGTTCACAAGGTTTGTAATTCCCTCTGCTATATATTCAAAGTACTTTTCAACTACTGCCTTTGCATACTTATCGCCTTCTTTTGCAGCAAGGAATGATGTAAGACCGCTTACCTTTCCCTCTTCTTTTGCAAATTTGTGCATAGAGCTATCGGGATGCTTCTCCATCGCTTCCCTTGTCTGCCGTATAAGTGCCGTAACAGATGCATACGCTTCCCAACAGCCCTTTCTGCCGCATGTGCAAGGCTCACCGCCTGTTCTTATCACAGTATGCCCCATCTCAGCTCCGACTCCGTTAAAGCCTCTGAAAATCTCACCGTTTATGATAACGCCGCCGCCTACGCCTGTACCAAGCGTCACAAAAACAAAGCTTTTTGTCCCTTTTGCATTTATTTGATATTCACCAAATGCCGCAGCATTTGCGTCATTTTCAATATAAACCGGCAAATTCAGAATTTTTTTAAACTCGCCTGCAATATCAGCATGGCACATATTCAAATTGTTTGAATACTCACAAATTCCTTTTTCACTGTCGATAGAGCCGGGGCACCCTATGCCTACCGCTTTTATTTCATCCTCGGATATTTGAGCCTTTTTGCAAAGACTTTCGGTAAGTTCCGCCATATCACGCACAATATCACGAAAATCGCGTTCTGCACCGGTAGGAATAGACATACTTTCTATTATCTTACCGTTTTCATCGACTATTCCTGCCGCAATATTAGTTCCTCCAAGGTCTATTCCTGCATAATACATACTTTTCCTCCGATTTTAAACTGACAGTTTCTTTATAAGTCCCATAAGCTCAGGGGAAAGCTCCTTCTTCATTGCCAATCCCTCTTCTATATCAACATCTGTGACTTTTCCGTCCTGAATACAAACTATACGATTTTGTTTTCCTTGAAGCAAAAGCTCTACGCATTTTGAGCCCATAGCGCTTGCAATGACACGGTCTTTAACAGTAGGTGAACCGCCTCTTTGAATGTGTCCCAAAATTGTGGCTCTTGATTCCATTCCTGTTTCTGCCTCAATTCTGCGTGCCATTTCTTCTGCGCCGCCTACGCCCTCGGCAACAATAACAATACAGTGTTTTTTGCCTCTTTTTATACCCTTTTTTATTACATTTATGACATCTCGTTCAAAATCAAATTCAAATTCAGGAATTAAGACAAGCTCTGCTCCGCACGCAATGCCTGCTTCAACTGCAATATATCCAGCGTGTCTTCCCATAACCTCAACGACCGAGCAGCGCTCATGGCTTGAAGATGTATCACGAAGCTTGTCCACTGCGGAAATTACAGTATTTAAGCAGGTATCGTATCCTATTGTATATTCGCTGCAATTTATATCATTATCTATTGTTCCCGGCATAGCTATCGTTGGAAGTCCCATTCGGCACAAATCTCTTGCGCCCCTGAATGAGCCGTCTCCGCCTATTACAACAAGTCCATCAAGCTCTGCTTTTTTCGCCTGTTCTACTGCCTTTTTTACGCCCTCTTCTTCCTTGAATTCAAGGCATCTTGCAGTTTGGAGAATAGTTCCGCCCTTTTGCAGAATTTCACCTACACTTCTGGCGTTCATATAGTCTATATCGCCATTTATAAGACCGTTATATCCCTTTTTTACTCCGTAAACCTTTATTCCGTTGTAAATTCCGCATCTTACAACAGCACGGATTGCCGCATTCATACCCGGTGCATCACCGCCGCTTGTTAAAACACCTATTTTCTTTATTGCCTTTTCCATTTTTCAATATCCTTTCATAAAAGGAGAGTTTAAAATCTCTCCTTTCTGTTATTAAAGTTCCATATCGATTATTGCTTTGTGCGCAAGAGAAACCTCGCGTGAGGGCACTAAAATCTCAAAAAAATCTTCTCTTTTTCTAAGTGTAGAAATTATTCCGTTTTCACGCAAAGAATTTCTGAGGTTTGCAACATCTTCCTCATCTTTTGACATATAAACCACTGTCCACATATCTATTCGTCCGCTCCTGATTTAATAGTCCCGTGTTTAGTTAAAATTTCTGCTTTGCCGTTTACCTTGATTGCCGAGGTCGTTTGGGTAAATTGTGCTATATATACTTCCCCTTTATCAAGCTTTTCGGTGTGGTGAAACTTAGTGTTCTGTCCTCTTGTAAGTCCCATAATATTTACGCCGTCTTCAAGAGCTTTTACCACAATATAATCATTTAAAACCGTATTCTCATCTTGCATATTTCTAAACTCCTCTCTTCACAAGTTGACATTCTACCACTTTTTGTAAGAAAATTCAATAAATTTTTAAATATTTATCCCATTTTTACATTATTTTCGCCAAAAATAGCAGAAATATCGTTAATAATTCCGCTCTTTTCATCTATGTAGCAACTTTCAGGCACATAAATTCTCTTTTTGCTGTCGCTTATAAAAAAGCAAACTGGGGTTTCACCGCTATGCAATTTCAGAAGCTTTGCCGCTGTTTTTAAAACAGTTTCATCATATGTACCCATTCTTATAAACAGTGTACGCCTGTCCTTTACATAAAATTCCTGATTATTATGGTCTTGTGTCTTTATTTCATCTAAAAGTGCTGCGGTTTCGCACAGAATTTTCGGTTCTTCGTCCTCGCGTATGCTTACCCGCCCTTCTATAAGCACCGCTTTTCCCTCCGTCATAATACCGCTGTACTGTTGCAGAATTTTTGGAAATACTATTACCTCTATCGTACCAAACAAATCTTCAAGGCGCAAAAATGCCATCTGCGTATTATTTTTAGTAATTTTGTTCTTTCTGGCGGCAATTATTCCGCAGATTTTTACCGTGTGACCGTCTTTAACTCCGCCTGAAATCTCTTTTATATTGCCAAATTCATCCTTTTCCACAGAGGACATAATTTTGTATGTGGTAATATCTGTTAGATTTTTGACTTTATCCTCATAATCCTCCATAGGGTGACCTGAAAAGTACATTCCGCATGACTCTTTTTCAAGTGCCAAAAGTTCACTTTTCGGACACTCCGAAATATCGGGAAGTGCCGTTTCTGTATCTTGTGTAACCGCCTCATCTGCAAAAAGCGTCATCTGCCCTGATATATTTGCCTTTTTAGACTGCGTCTCGCTCTCTATTACGCTTTCGTAAACGCTCAAAAGCTGCGACCGTTTTGCACCCAAAGAGTCAAACGCTCCGCACTTTATGAGTCCCTCAACTGCGCGTTTATTCATATCCTTTTCTAACATACGGCGGACAAAATCCGAAAAGCTCGTGAATTTGCCGTTTCGCTTTCTTTCATCTACAAGATTTACTATAAATCCCTTGCCGACATTTTTTATGGCAGAAAGTCCAAATCTTATAGAGTTTCCCTCAACAGTAAAGCTGTCCTCGCTCATATTTATATCGGGAGGCAACTTCTCAATCCCTAACTTTTTGCAGTTTATAAAGTATTCGTTTATTTTATCCTGATCCTCTACGCTTGAAATCAGCGACGCCATATACTCCGCCTGATAAAAGGTTTTAAGATACGCTGTCTGATATGTGATAAAGGCATATGCGGCTGCATGTGATTTATTAAAAGCATAGTTTGCAAATTCGTTTATCTCATTAAATATGTCGATTGCAACGCTTTCTGGTATCCCCCGCCTTATACAGCCGTCAATTATCCAATTTCCGTTTTCGTCCTGCTTTCCGTAAATAAAATTCTTGCGTTCAATCTCCATTTTATCGGCTTTTTTCTTGGAGATAACACGGCGCAGCATATCTGCACTTCCCAGGGAATATCCTGCAAGTGTACGCACAATTTCAAGCACCTGCTCCTGATATACGATACAGC
>DMLG01000091.1 GCA_003453455.1 Clostridiales bacterium | reverse complement strand
CAAGAATATATCTGAAAGCTGTAAAAATTCCTTCACTTTATCGTGAGGCTGACTACCTACAAAAATAAAATAATCTTTCAATCCATATTTTTCTATCAGTTCTGAAAGGCTTTGGCGTTCCTCACCGTCACCCACAAATATATGCTTAATATTTTCGCCCGATTTTGAAATATACCTGTATGCTTCTATAATCCGCTCGCATTTTTTCCATTTTGAGAGCCTGCACACCGAAACGGTATAAAAGGCGTCATTTTGGATATTATGCTTTTTTCTCAGCTCCTCTTTTGTTTCATTTGACGGAGCAAAATCAAAACCGTTGCGCCAAAAACGCATATTTTCGGTATTTTTAAGCTCTTTTAAGGTCTTATCACCCTCGGTCCCGTCGTTAGTCATTATGATTAAATCCGCTTTTGTTTTTAGCGCGTCATAATGGAGCTTGTACTTTTTCTGGCAATATTCCTTCCCGAACTTTGCCTCCCATGAATGTATAAAAGACCCCTGAAACCTTGTTACAAGCGGAACTCGGAATCTATCCGCAAGTCTCCTTGCCACCTTTACTGCGTATATTTCGTATCCGTAAACTATGTCATAGTCCCTTTTGTCTTTGTACCGGCTGTAAACAAGCCTTGGAAATATATATTCTGCACGGATTTTCCCGATTATACGCTTCATAAGACTATTTTTATACAGAATTTTAAGCAGTTTCGGCGAAAATATCCTTATTCTTTCAATATCAATGTTTTTACCTATAAATTTTACAGGCTCGCCGTACATTTTTGAGGACTCGTCAAAATCCGCTGTCTTTTCTGTTGATACAAAATCAACCTTTATGCCGCTTTCGTCCATTTTTTTAAGAATTTTGAGCATGGGCGAAAAGGTGTCGAGGCCTCCCCATACATCATGACAGCTTATCATTAAAATTTTCATTTATCTCCCCTCAAAATCAAAGCTTGTAACAATCATCAAAATCACATATATTACAGCAGTCAAGCACAGTTTTACCCTTTATTTTATCCATATTTTCTCTTATCTGGTTATGCTTTACCATAATTACAATTAAATCTATGTCTTTTAAAAATTCGTCAAAATCGTGATATTGATTTTCCGCTAAATCCTGCTTTATAAACGGGTCATATACTTTGAGCGGTTTTGCAAGATGCTTTTTCTGACATTCCAGAAGTTGGAGTGTGGGCGATTCACGGTAGTCGTCAACATTTTCCTTATATGTAAGACCGTAAAGACCTACCCTTTCAATGTCCGAAATGCCTTTTTCCTGCATAATATTATAAATCCGCTCCAAGACGAATTCCGGCATAGAATCATTTACCTTCATTGATGCGCCTATAACCTTGGTTAAGGACGGATAATCACCCACCAAAAACCACGGGTCAACAGATATACAGTGTCCGCCAACGCCGGGACCGGGATTTAAAATATTTACCCTCGGGTGCATATTGCATATTTTTACTATTTCATAAACATCCATACCGTCGTGACTGCAAATTTTTGCAAGCTCGTTTGCAAAGGCAATATTTACCGCACGGAATGTGTTTTCAACAACCTTTGTCATTTCCGCTGTTTTTATATCGGTTACGACAATTTCACCTTCGCAAAAAGACGCATAATACTCTTTTATTTTCTCCCCGACTTCTCTGTCATCTGCACCGATAGTCCTGTTATTATGAACAAGTTCATAGACCATATTACCCGGTATTATACGCTCCGGCGCATGGACAAGATGAATATCTGTACCTATAACAAACCCGTTTTCCTCTATAATCGGGCGTACAAATCTGTCGATTGTGCCCGGCGATATGGTTGATTCTATGACTACCGTTGCTCCTTTTTTACAAACCTTCATAACATCCTTTATTGCTGCTATTACATAGCATGCATCAATTTTTTTAGAAAATTTGTCATAAGGAGTAGGTACGGATACGATATATGTATCTGTTACCTGATATTCCGTTGTAAACTTAATCCCACCCTTTATTGCTGCGTCAAAAAGTTCAGAAAGTCCTTTTTCTTCAAAGGTAAGTTGTCCGCAATTAAGCTTTTTCACCAGCTCCTGATTATAGTCTGTACCGACAACTGTAACCCCGTGCGATGCCATCATAAGCGCTGTGGGAAGTCCTATATATCCTAATCCTATTACATTTACCATATCCGTCATTTCCTCTTCCTTTTTATTAAAGTAATTTATTATAAAGCGATATAAGCCGCCTGCTTACCTGTTCTACCGAAAACTGTTCAAAATCGGCAATACATGTATTTCTTTCATAACCGCTTTCGGCATCTGTGAGCGCTTCTGCCCATTTTTTTTCATCAACCAACACAATTTTTGAAACATTTTCCTTTTTTACTATTGCCTCGTCCGTAATATAGTTACTCGCAAAGCACCTAAGTCCATTTATCTGCGCCTCCACAAGCGCCATACCAAAGCCTTCATTTACAGACGGAAGACAAAAAGCGTCAAACGCCGAATAATACTTTTCAGGATTTTTAACATTTCCTGTAAAAATTACACTATCTGATATTTTAAGCCTCTTTGCAAACTCTTCCCACTCACTTTTCATAGCACCGTTGCCAACAAGCATAAGCTTTGCGGTTTTGCGTTTTTTTAATATCTCTGAAAGTATTTTTATTAAAAATCCTTGATTTTTTTCTGCCGAAAGCCTGCCCACAGCACCTATTAAAAAATCGTTATCTTTTATATTGTAGCTTTTTCGTACCTCATCTCTGTCTTTTTGAGAAAACAAAAATCTTTCAGTTTTAAATGCGTTATTTATAATATTGGATTTTTTATAATCCTTTCCAAATACATATTTTGCAGATGCCATGCTGCAAGAACAGTACATATCACAGTATTTTGATGACAACGCTACTAAAATATTTTTTTTAAGTTTTCCCAGAAAAGACTGTTTATTCCAACAGCCGTGAGTGTGCATTATGCACTTTTTGCCGTATTTTTTTGCAAAGTAATAAAACCAAAATCCTTTTTCAGCAAGATGGCAGTGAATTGCGTCATAGTTGCCGTTTTTCATTATATCCTTGACGCTTTTTAAAAAGCGTTTATAGCTCTCACGCTTTGACGGTATGTGATAAATCTTTGAGCCATAGCTTTTTGCCTCATCTTCAAGCATTCCTACTCTATCGGTAAACACAGCAAAATCAAAAATTATTCCATCTTTTGCAAGAATTCGGTAACTGCCCATAACCGAGCTTTCAACACCTCCGCCCGCCAGAGCGGACACAATATGCAGTATTCTCAATGCTATCACCTTACACCAATAAATTCATCATAAAAATCTTTCCATTTTTTATAGAGATACTCCCGCTTAAAAAGTTTTGACCTTTCAAAATTCTCTTTTGCGAGCGTTTTCATTGTACCTTTATCCATTTTTACCAAAATATGTGCAAGCTGTTTTACAGGATTTTTCTTATGTGAAAAAAGATATTTCCCGTCTACAAGCTCAGTATTTCCGCCAACAGCCGAGGCGATAACAGGACAAGCCCTACTCTCAGCCTCCACTATCGACCTGCACAGTCCTTCCAAAAGACTCGGCTGAATATAGATGTCAAGTGAGTCAAAATAGTCTTTTATCTTCTCGTGCTGTATTGTTCCCAAAAACTTTACCTGATTTAAAACATCCTCTTTTTTTGCTATTTTTTCGAGATACTTGCTGTTTCCTGCGCCTACCAGGTGATATTGGTAATTTGTTTTTCCCATTTTTTTAAGCAGCCCTATCGCTTTTATAACCGTTTCCTGGGACTTATATCTTACCTCATATGAGCCTATGGTTCCCAAAACAATTTTTCCGTTGTTTTTCTCTATCTTATCTAACCTAAGTGCCAGTGCATCATCTTCGCTTTCAGGCAAAACCACATCGGAAACACCGATATTCCTTGCATTGTTAGGATATTCGCTTTGTAAAAATTTCGTTGTTACATATGTGACATACGAAGCCTTTTTTATCTCTCTTTTCATAGCGAGTTCCATATACGGCGCAAGAATTTTGCCTGCAATGCCGTGATTTATAAATGAATCCCATGCAGAGCCTACCGCCTCTATCAGATATTTTTTATTGTATTTTCTGGCAAGATACGCCGCTCTTATACCGATAAAACTGGGAAATCTTATAATGCACACATCTGATTTTTTGATAACTTCTTCAAGCGATGTTTCTTTCTGCGGAAAAATCTGTATTCGGCTGTCTGTTATCGGACTCAAACTGGTATTATCAAAGGGTATAACTCTTGAAAATACAGTCAGTACATCGTCATTTTCAATATATTTTAGTAAGGTTTTCTCATCGAGACTGCCAGTCGAATAATATGTTATTCCGTCAAAACGAAACTTATGATCGTGAAAAAACGCTATAATTATACCATTCTTGCTCCTATTTGCTTTGCAGGCATCCCCCACTATACTATACGGGGGCACATCTTTGGTCACGACAGCGCCCGCTGCTACTATTGAGCCTGTCCCTACTGTATTTCCGCAAAGTATGGTTGCTTTTGCACCAATCCACACATTATCCTCAATTTTTACGTTTTTTTCGATTATTCCCTGGTCCTTAATAGGTATATCTATACCCTGATATTTATGGTCGGTTGTCATTATTGTTGTCCCGTGCGCTATCGAAATATCATTTCCAATATCAAGCCCTCCCAGAGCCTCGATATAACACATCGGATGAATGGAAACATTATTGCCAAGCGACAAATTTTCCGGATTTTTAATAAATACATCCTCATGCACCGAAACATTATCACCAACTCGTTTCGCAATTGTTCTTAAAAGCGCATATCTTTTTGCAAGTCCGATTTTTCCCCTTCTTCTCCTGCTGCGCTCAAAGAGCTTTTTTCTTATTTTAAGCGGAAAAATGCAATAAAACTTTTCTAAAATATCCAAGAATATTTTATATTTTTCAAACTGCTCTCTTCCTCGCATAAACACTATCCTTTCAGATTTTCCTTATACCAGCTTATTGCTTCATTAAGTCCGTGCTTAAAGTCATATTCGGGCGCATATCCCAAAAGCCTTTTTGCTTTACCTATGTCGGCATTGCTGTGCTTTATATCTCCTGCTCTATCCGGTCCGAAAATCGGTTCTGTGTCAATCCCCAGCGCATCTGTCAGCATATAATAAATATCAATCAGATACTCTCTTCCGCCGTATGCTATATTGAAAGCTTCTCCGTCTGCTTCGTGCCCTGCAAGGCATGCCTTCAAGTTTGCCTCTATTACATTCTCTATATATGTAAAATCTCTGCTCTGTTTTCCGTCGCCATTGATTGTAGGGCGCTCGCCGCGCATAAGCTGCATAATAAACTTCGGAATTACCGCAGCATACGCACCATTCGGATTTTGACGCCTTCCGAAAACATTAAAATACCTAAGCCCAACAGTCGGCAATGCATAGTGCATTGTGTATTGCTTTGCCCATTCCTCATCACATCTTTTGGTAAGCGCATAAGGCGAAAGCAAATTACCTTCATGTCCTTCAGTTTTCGGTAAATTCGGTTCGTCACCATAAACAGAAGAGCTTGACGCATAAACAAACTTCTTTACACCTGTTTGTCTTGAAGCTTCAAGCATATTTAGCGTCCCCGATATGTTATTTGCGCA
>DMLG01000118.1 GCA_003453455.1 Clostridiales bacterium | reverse complement strand
AAAAAATAAAAAAAGACTTCAAAAACTCTTGACATTCTCTAAAAATAGCGGTAAAATTAGGAAAATTGCATACTCGAAAGGGGAGCTTGTAAACAGGCTGAGAGGGGATTTTGAATCCCGACCCTATGACCTGATATGGATAATGCCATCGTAGGGATTTCTAAGATTTTTACGCATATCCTGTTTTGGTATGCTTTTTTAATTAAAAAAAGGAGTTGGTCATTTTGACAAAAACAAGAAAACTAACAGAAATTGCAGTAAGTGTAGCGCTTGCCTGCGTATTCCACTTTTTAAGGCTTTGGGAAATGCCTCAGGGCGGCTCGGTATCCCTCGCTATGGTGCCAATTTTGTTTATCGCATTCAGACGCGGTGCAAAATCAGGTATTTTAGCAGGTGCAGTTTATGGACTTATATCAATAATATTTGACGGCGTTATATATCATCCCCTGTCAATATTCTTGGATTACCTCTTTGCATTCGGAGTACTCGGCATTGCAGGTTTCTTCCCAAAAAATGTATGGGGTATTATTTTAGGCAGTGCTGTCGCTGTTTTGGGAAGATTTCTCTTTTCCTTAATGTCAGGAGCTATCCTCTTTGCAAGCTATGCCCCCGAAGGGCAAAATCCATGGATATATTCCACTATATATAACGGAAGCTACCTGCTGCCTGAACTTGTAATAGCCGTAGCCTTACTTACGGTACTTTATTTCACACAGCCAAAGCTGTTTTCAGAAAAAGTAAACTAAAAAATGCGGCATATATGCCGCATTTTTTAGTCACACTTACTGTTTGAGTTTTGATTATCGTCCTTTTTGTTTGTATCCTTCTGGTTATTCTTTTGATTGCTGTTTTGATTATTGCTATTTTGGTTGTTATTCTTATTTTCGTTCTTTGACATTTAAATCACTTCCTTTCTTCACTTTTTCTATTATTTCACTTTATGACAATTTCTATACATTAAAGCTATAACACTTGAAAAAAAGTAAAATAAATGATATAATATTGTCAAATTATTTTTGGAGTTTATTATGCAAAAAAAGATTTGGGAATATCGTGACAAACAATTAAAAAGTGAAGATATTTCGGCGTTTGCAAATGCCTTTAAACTGCCGTATGAACTGGCGGTACTTTTACTTTTGCGCGGTGTTACAAGCGAAAAAGAAGTTGCCTCTTATATGTCTTGCAGTTTAGAAAGTATTCATAGCCCATTTCTTTTAAATGATATGGATACAGCCTGCGATAGGATTATTTCTGCAATAGACCAAAAGGAAAAAATCACGGTTTACGGTGACTATGATGTTGACGGCATAACATCAACTACTATACTTACCGATTTTTTGGCTTCTTCCGGCGCAAATGTTGATTACTATATCCCTGACCGATTTTCCGAGGGGTATGGGCTTAACATCCTTGCCGTTAATAGGATTGCGCGTTCTAAACCCAAGCTCTTGATTACCGTTGACTGCGGAATTTCTTCCACCGGCGAAGTGGAATTTGCAAAAACCCAAAAACTTGATGTAATCGTTACCGACCACCACTCCTGCAAGGAAGAACTTCCAAAAGCGCTTGCTGTGATAAATCCAAAGCGAGCCGACTCTTCCTACCCGTTTTCAGGGCTTGCAGGAGTAGGTGTCGCATTTAAACTTATTTTAGCTCTTGCTAAAAGACTTAAATTAAATACAAAAGATGTTTTTATGAGATATGCAGACCTTGTTGCAATAGGAACAATAGCCGATATTGTACCTCTCTTAGATGAAAACCGTACTGTTGTGGCGCACGGCATAAAAATTATACAAAATACACAGAATTTTGGAATAAAAGCACTTTTAGAAGCCGCAGGCTGCAAGGACAAAGAGATAACCTCCTCCCTCATAGCATTTTCGATTGCTCCGAGGATAAACGCCGCAGGGCGTATGGAAAAAGCCACGCTTGCAGTAGAGCTTTTTAAATCCAAATCATACGAGGATGCAAAAAAACTTGCCGAGCATTTAGATAGCCTTAACCGTCTGCGTCAGCAAACCGAGCGGAAAATCTTTGACGAGGCCCTCTCCTTGGCTTATAGCATGGAAAAACCGCTCGTTTATGTGCTTAAATCCAGCGGTTGGCATCACGGGGTCATCGGCATTGTTGCATCAAAACTATGCGAAAAATTAGAGCGCCCCTGTATTCTCCTTTCAGCTGAAAATGGCAAATGCAAGGGCTCAGGACGCTCCATTGAAGGTCTTAATTTATTTAATGCGCTATCGGACAGCGAAGAGCTTTTAACTGCATTTGGCGGTCACGCACAAGCGGCGGGTTTAAGTATTAAAGAAGATATGGTAAAAGAATTTACACTAAGGATAAATCAATATGCAAAAAAGCACTTAACCGATGCGCAGTTAATTCCAAAAATTTCTATCGACTGCGTTATAAATCCTGCTCATATCACACTCCAATGGGCTAATGCGCTAAAAAAGCTCGAACCCTTTGGATGTAACAATGAGACCCCTGTTTTCGCACTCTTGGGCGCAAAAATTGTATCGCTGGGCAATATGGGTACAGACGGTCAGCATCTTTTTATGCGCATTCAAAAGGATAATTTACTCTTTTCTGCCGTAGGATTTGGTATGGGTGAACTGTCCTCACAATTTTTGCAAGGCGATATTGCAGATATTGCCTTTACAATGAATATAAATACATATAACGGTACGGAATCTGTACAGCTCTTTATTAAAGATATTAAGAAATCAGATGGGAATTTGTAATATGGACGACAATAAAAATATATTTGAAAATCCAAAAGAACTTGGTAATATTGCCGATGAGACCGATATGATAGTTAATAAGCTTATCGAAAAGGTCAAATCATATTCACCAAAAGCTAATACCGATATGATTTATGTCGCATACCGGGTTGCAAAGGCGGCGCACAAAGGTCAAAAGCGAAAGTCTGGTGAGCCGTATATAGTACACCCCGTTCAGATAGCGTATATTGCATCGGAGCTTTCGATGGACCCGATCGCAATTTGCGCAGGACTTCTTCATGATGTTATAGAGGACACCCCGTACACCTACGAGGATATAGTAACACTGTTCGGAAACAGCGTTGCAGAAATTGTAAACGGCGTAACAAAGCTCAAAATGATACAATATACCGACCAGCAGGAAGAACAGGTCGAAAATTTGCGAAAGATGTTCTTTGCAATGAGCCGCGATATCCGTGTAATAATAATTAAGCTCATTGACAGGCTTCATAATATGCGCACTCTTGATTTTCAGCCTAAGGAAAAACAGCTTTCGATTGCAAAAGAAACACTCGATGTATATGCGCCGCTTGCTCACAGACTCGGTATTTCAAGAATTAAGTCCGAGCTTGAAGATTTGGCGCTTAAATATCTGGACCCTGTTGCATATGCCGAAATTGATGAGAGCATAACGCAGAAAAAGAACGAGCGTGA